>JAQYWP010000084.1 GCA_029379285.1 Rhizonema sp. PD38 | reverse complement strand
GGACTACATGTACCGAGTCTACGCCCAAGATCCGGTAATGAAAATCAACTTAGGTATTCGCCGCCGATTGGCTCCTCTATTGGGAAATGATCGCCGTCAAATTGAGTTACTCAACAGTTTACTACTGTCTCTGCCAGGAACTCCCGTACTTTACTACGGAGATGAAATTGGTATGGGAGATAACGTTTATGTAGGCGATCGCAATGGTGTACGCACACCGATGCAGTGGAGTTCAGATCGCAATGCGGGTTTCAGTCGCGTCAACCCTCAGAAGTTGTATTTACCCGTGATTGTTGATTCGGAATATCACTACGAGGCAGTTAACGTTGAAGCACAACGGGCTAACCCCAATTCCCTTTGGTATGCAATGAAACGCTTGATTGCAACCCGCAAGCGATTTCAAGCATTGGGTAGAGGCAGCTTTGAATTACTCCAACTAAATAACCGCAAAGTGCTTGCCTTCACCCGCATTTACGAAGAAGAAAACATTTTAGTCGTAGTTAATTTCTCCCGCTTTGTACAAACAGTCGAATTAGACTTATCGGCTTTTGAGGGAGTTGAACCAGTAGAAATTTTTGGGCAGACAAAATTCCCAGCTATTGGAGAGTCGCCTTATTTCCTCAGCCTCAGCCCTTATGGGTTTTACTGGTTGACTCTGACACGTAAACCTATCTCAGACGAAGCATACAAACCTCAAGCAGAACTACCGACACTTTTTCTTAATAGTGAGTGGCAAAATGCTTTTTCTCAACTCCAGTCTCTCGAGACACGAAATTTTGTATCGCAACTCGAATTAATTCTGTCACAATACTTGTATACCTGTAGCTGGTTTGGCAGCAAAAACCGAACGATTCAATCGGCTAAAATTATTGAGTCAATTTCAGTGCCTTATGATTGCCTAAAGAGTCATTGTCAGACTAGTGTAGAGACAGGGACAATTGTTTGGTTGCAAGTAGACTATATCCAAGGAACCTCCGAAACTTACCTGCTGCCTCTAGCTTACGCAGAAGGTGAGCGAGCGATGGAGCTTTTAACAGAAATGCCGCAATTTGTGATCTGCCGCCTTCAGCGAACAGAGAAGAGCGAAACAGTTTCATCATCTCAGGATTCAGGACTCAGGACTGATTTCGGCGGAATTCTATTTGATGGCATAGTAGATGAAAACTTCACTACTTTCCCCTTGGCTGCGATCGCACAAAATCTTTCTTACAAGGGATTAGTTGGAGAACTATCCGCCACAACAACAGATTTATTTGCCCAGTTGAGCGGAGATAATTCTGAGTTGGAAGCAACAGTACTGAAGGGAGCACAGAATAATAATTATGTCATTTATGGCGATCGCCTGTTCTTAAAGATTTTCCGCAAAGTTGAGGAGGGTTTGCATCCCGATTTGGAACTCCGGCGCTTTTTGAGCGAGAAAAACCAGATCAAACACTTTGCTCCCATTGCCGGAGCATTAGAATATCGTCGTCCTCAGCGCACAGGAGTAGGAGCTACGACTGTAGGGATATTGCAAGAGTTTATCCCCAACACCCGAAGTAGCTGGGACTATACTCTTGATAGCTTGCAAGACTTTTTTGAGCAGGTGATTACACAGCACCCAGAGATTACCGAATTGCCGGTTTTTTCTGGTTCACTCTTAGATTTAGTTGACGTTGAGATTCCTGAATTAGCTTTACAAACCTTTGGTTCCTACTTAGTCAGCATCCAAAGATTAGGTGAAAGCACGGCAGAACTGCATATTGCCTTAGCTTCTGCCCCTGAGAATCCTGACTTTGCACCAGAACCCTTTTCCTCTTTGTACCAGAGATCGCTATACCAATATTTTCGCAATCTCACAGGACAAGTCTTCTTGTTATTGAAGGATCGACTACAGTTCTTACCACCTAACGCCCAAAGTTTAGGAAAGAAAGTTCTTCTTCGCCAAGAAGAGATTCTCAGTCGCTTCCAATTAATCGTCAACCAAAAGAGTACAGCCATGCGTACTCGCTATCATGGCGATTACCATTTGGGAAAAGTGCTTTATACGGGCAAAGACTTCATCATCTTTGATTTTGAAGGTAGAGAAGCTCGTAGTTTGAGTGAACGCAGGATGAAGCGATCGCCTCTACGAGACGTTGCCGGAATGTTGTTATCGTTCAATTATGCTGTCAATCAAGCGCTGAGTTCTGAGATAGAGAGAGGAATGATTCGCTCTGAGAATCTGCCTCTGATGGAAGCCTGGAGTCAGTTTTGGTATACCTGGGTAAGTGCAACTTATTTAAAGAGTTATCTCAAAGTTGCGAGTCAAGACTCTTTTCTACCGAAGGCAAAAGCAGAATTGCAACTGCTACTAGATGTTTTTCTTTTAGAGAAAGTTATTAGTGCAGTAGACAATGAACTCAAGCACCGTCCTGAACTCGTGGAAATTCCACTTCAATTTGCTCTACAATTTACCCAATGAGATATCATAAAGCTCGTTAATAGTCAATAGTCATTGCTTAAATTGTATATAGAGACGTTTTTTGACATCAAAGAACGTCTCTACCTTAAATAGGAACTTCAAAGAAGCGTCTCCGCTCTTGATTCGAGAAAGCAGGAGACGTTTGAGTTCACAAACCATAGCGGTTCTCAATTCTATCTCATACCTTCGTGCCTGCTCCCAAGTTTGGGAGAGGGGTGTACACTAAGATCGGTGAGTGTATTATATATGTGACTGAAACGAGAAGTGCTATATTTAAGTTTGCGGGATATATTGCTATTGATAGTGGGAAGCGTTGGACTGTTCAAAAGCAAAAAGAGAATCCTCATAAATTCAGGCGCGGGGGTTTCAACCATGACGCGAAGCACGTTAGACTGAAGATTATGTAGAACAGACTTCGCACTTCGATCTGCTGGAAGGAAGATTCCGTGAGCGTGAGCTTCTCGCTTCGGCGTTAAGGGAACAAATATGAGTTTTATTCCCTAGGTCACTCATGCGGTCTTTAAACCGATTTCGTTGCTATGAACTTTTTACTTTCGCCTTATTCAGTAAGTTTTTTTACTGCAACTATCTTTAGTTGTATTTTTAAAGGCTAATTTAGTTGATTCCATGATCTGCTAACATCCTCCTAAAGATAGGCTCGAAAAAAACCGCTTATGCCAAATAATGAGCAAAGCTGTAACTTTAAATAAAGTTTTTTTAAGCCAAAGTTTTATTCTCTAGATTAACTATGTTCTTAGCACTCTGGCCTGGTAACGTTTATCCGTTAGGAGCATTTTGGGACGGTAAAGGTACGAACTTCGCTCTGTTTAGTGAAAATGCCACAGGTGTGGAGCTTTGTTTTTTCGATAAAGACGATCAGGAGACACGCCTAACTCTGAGTGAAGTCAGTAACTTCGTTTGGCACGGTTATGTGCCAGGAGTCGGACCAGGACAGCGATATGGGTTTCGAGTCCAAGGTCCCTATGAACCGAACGAGGGACATCGCTTCAACTCTAACAAGCTGCTGATTGACCCCTATGCCAAAGCCATTGATGGCAATCTCAGAGGGAATGGAGCAGAAATATTTGGGTATGACTGGAACGGTGAGGAAGAAGATTTATCTTTCTGCGAGCTTGATAGTGGCCCCTTAATGCCAAAATCAGTGGTTGTAGATCAGTCCTTTGATTGGGAAGGGGATGAGCTACTACGAACTCCCTGGCACGAAACAGTGATTTATGAAACCCATGTCAAAGGTTTTACCAAGCTACATCCTGATATCCCAGAAGAACTGCGCGGTACTTATGCCGGTATGGGACATATTGCGGCGATCGAGCATCTCCTGAAACTGGGGATCACGGCAGTGGAACTCTTACCTGTGCATCACTTCATAGCTCTTCCAGGACACCTAACTGACAAAGGGCTAACAAATTACTGGGGCTACGACTCCATCAACTATTTTGCTCCTTACTCCGGCTACAGTTGTTGCTCATTGGGTGAACAAGTTAGGGAGTTCAAGGAGATGGTGAAGTCCCTGCACCGTGCTGGAATTGAGGTAATTCTGGATGTTGTCTACAACCATACCGGAGAGGGCAATCATTTCGGTCCGACACTAACGTTGCGAGGGATCGACAATGCCGTTTACTACCGTTTGGTAGAAGGTGATCCCCGTTACTATATGGACTATACAGGTTGCGGTAATTCTCTTTACGTGGCCCAACCGCAAGTATTGAAGTTAATTATGGATAGTCTGCGGTATTGGGTCTTGGAAATGCACGTAGATGGGTTCCGCTTTGACCTTGCCTCAGCCTTGGCGCGAGAGTTATATGAAGTGAATAGTCTGTCAGCATTCTTTGACATTATTCACCAAGATCCGGTGTTAGCAGATGTGAAGTTGATTGCTGAACCTTGGGATCTTGGAGAAGGTGGCTATCAAGTAGGTCAATTCCCAGTTCTTTGGTCTGAGTGGAATGGTAGATACCGTGATACAGTACGGGATTTCTGGCGTGGAGAAAATAGTACATTAGGGCAATTTGCTTATTGTTTCACAGGCAGTCCAGATTTGTACGCATTGAACGGGCGGCGACCGAATGCGAGTGTGAACTTCATCACAGCGCATGATGGCTTCACTCTGAACGATTTGGTGAGCTACAACGAAAAACATAATGACGCTAACGGTGAAGATAACCGCGATGGAGAAAGCCACAACCGTTCCTGGAATTGTGGGGTTGAAGGTGAAACGGATGATCCAGAAGTACTGCACTTGCGGGAACAGCAACGGCGGAACTTGTTAGCAACTCTCATCCTGTCTCAAGGTATCCCAATGTTACTGGGAGGAGATGAAATGGGGCGGACTCAGAAGGGTAATAATAATGGCTACTGTCAAGATAATGAAATTTCCTGGTTTGATTGGGAATTGCCAGAGGGAAATAAAGATTTGGTGAATTTTACCCGCGAACTCATCTTCTATCGCAAACAACATCCAGTATTTCGGCGGCGGAAGTGGTTTCAAGGCAGACCGATCAAAGGACAAGGTATCAGCGATATTGCTTGGTTTAACCCCGATGGAAGTGAGATGACTGACGAACAGTGGGATGTTGGTTATGCCAAGGCAATTGGAGTTTTCCTTGATGGAAATCAACTTCCTAGTGTGAATCGTCGAGGCGAACGCATTAGCGATGACAGTTTTCTCCTATTCTTTAATGCCCACTATGAAACGATAGAGTTCACCCTACCAACGGCACTAGGAATAGGAGACAGACAGTGGACTGTTGATATTGATACAAAGGAACCTGGTTTTATCCAAGAAGAAAAGCTTTACATAGGCAAGCAGTCGGTACCAGTTGTAGAGCGATCGCTAGTGGTGTTACGTCGTCTCTAGGTTAGAAAGATTCGGGAGTAGGGGGAATAAGAGGAAAAGAAGCTTTGAAGGTAAAGGGAGAAAACTATTTTTCCGCATATCTCTCGTATTCCTCGTTAAGCCCAGAGGCGATCCCCACTCCCTTACTCCTCCATTCCTCCATTCCCCCACTCCCCCACTTATTATGAAAATTGGCGCACATTATTTAGGCAACGGCAATTGTGAATTTACGCTTTGGGCACCAGAATCAGAAGCTGTATCGCTAAAAGTTGTTTCGCCTCAAGAGCAGTCGCTGCCGATGCAGCAACTCGAAGGTGGTTACTGGCAACTTACTGCATCGGATATTCAACCGGGAACCCAGTACTATTACCAATTAAATAGCGGCGAACCCAGACCCGATCCCGCATCGTATCTTCAACCAGATGGTGTACATAAAGCTTCAGAAGTTATTGATCCCAGCTTTACTTGGAACGACAGTGAGTGGTCTGGTGTTCCTTTAGAATCGATGATTATCTACGAAACTCACGTCGGAGCTTTTACTCCAGAAGGTACCTTTGAAGCGATAATTCCTCGACTCAAGGATCTCAAAGAACTAGGGGTGAACGCGATTGAACTCATGCCGATCGCACAGTTTCCTGGGGATCAACCTACCGATGACAGCCATGCTTACCGCAACTGGGGCTATGATGGCGTCTATCCGTT
Organism: Rhizonema sp. PD38; assembly: GCA_029379285.1. GTDB lineage: Bacteria > Cyanobacteriota > Cyanobacteriia > Cyanobacteriales > Nostocaceae > Rhizonema. Next base: position 8,535 of record JAQYWP010000084.1, on the reverse strand, counting down.
TGCTGTCCAAAACTCATATGGTGGTCCGTTGGGATTGAAACGGTTGGTAGACGCCTGTCACCAACACGGAATTGCCGTAGTTCTCGATGTAGTTTACAACCACTTTGGTCCGGAAGGCAATTACATGAGTCTCTTTGGACCTTACTTTACGCAAACTTATCAGACTCCTTGGGGTAGTGCCATTAACTTTGACTCTGCCCACAGCATGGATGTACGTAGCTTTTTTATTGAAAATGCTCTGTACTGGCTGCGAGACTATCACATTGATGCCCTACGCCTAGATGCAGTTCACGCCATCTACGATTTAGGTGGAAAACACTTTTTAGAAGAACTGGCAGAAAATGTTGCACAGTTGTCCGAACAGCAGGGGAGAAGACTCTATCTCATCGCAGAAAGCGATTTAAACGACGTGAGAATTATCCGTCCTGCTGAGTTAGGAGGATACGGGTTAGATGCTCAGTGGAGTGATGACTTTCATCACGCGCTTCATGCGTTGCTGACGGAAGATGATATCGGATATTACCAAGATTTTGGTAAGTGTGAACACTTGGCAAAAGCTTACAAGGATACCTTTGTGTATGATTGGCAATATGCGCCTCATCGCCAGCGCTTTCATGGGAATTCTGCACGCGATCGCTCATACACTCAATTTGTCGTTTGCATTCAGAACCACGATCAAATCGGCAATCAACTTTTGGGTGAGCGGTTATCCAAACTTGTGTCGTATGAAGCCCTGAAGCTAGCTGCCGGGGCAGTGATACTCTCACCTTACATTCCCATGCTATATATGGGTGAAGAGTATGGTGAAGAAGCACCTTTCACTTATTTTGTGAGTCACGCCGATCCCGAGTTAATTCAAGCAGTTCGACAAGGAAGAAAAGCAGAGTTTACCGCCTTCCACTTTGCAGGAGAGCCACCAGATCCCGAAGCTCCAGAAACTTTTCTCAAGTGCAAGATGAATTGGGAAAAACGCAAAGAAGGAAAACACCAAGTTCTGTGGTCATTTTATCAACAACTCATCTCTTTGCGGAATACAAATCCAGCTTTGGTGAAGCGCGATCGCCAAAATATAGAAGTCGGGAGTAGCGAAGCTGATAAAATTGTTTGGTGGCGCAGATGGAGTGATAATAATCAGATATTTTGTCTAATGAACTTCGATTCTTGCGTTGTTACATTCCAACCAGGATTAACTGGTGATGGATGGAAAAAACTTTTTGATTCCGCTGAAGATAAGTGGGAGGGTCCAGGCTCTATTTTGCCAGAAGAAATTAGTTCTGGACAAGAGTTAACGCTGACGCCACAAAGTTTTGTCCTGTATGAAAGTTCTGTTTAATAAACCTGACTGAGCGTCGCTTTATAGAGGAGAAAAGAGTAAGTTTTGACTCAATCAAATTATATATTCTCTTTTTCTTCCTCTATATACTTTGCCTTTAGTGAGATTCTTAATTCTTGATAGCAGCTAAATTAGGAGTGAAAAATTTATATGAGAATTCCCTTAGCCACTTATCGAATTCAGTTTAATTCTACCTTTAGTTTTAACGACGCGAAAGCGATAACCAACTATCTTGCTGAATTGGGAATTTCTGACCTTTATGCTTCTCCTATTTTTAAAGCGAGAGATGGAAGTTCTCATGGGTATGATGTCGTTGATCCCAATCAATTAAATCCAGAATTAGGAACTCAAGAAGATTTTGATGTTTTAGTTCAGGGTTTACAACAGCATAAAATGGGTTGGTTGCAAGATATTGTACCTAACCACATGGCTTATGACAGCAAAAATAAGTACTTAATGAATGTTTTAGAAAATGGTCCTGACTCGACTTTTGTTGATTACTTTGATATTGCCTGGAATTCCCCTTTTAATAGAAGTGAAGATCCAATTTTAGCTCCGATGCTAGGCGACTTTTTTGCTAATAGTTTAGAGAATGGTGATATTCAACTGAACTATGACGAAACTGGATTGTGTATTGACTATTTTGGTTTGCGACTCCCACTCAAACTAGAATCTTATAGTAGTTTTCTTAACAGAGGTTTAGGAAAATTAGCCAGAAATTTAGGGAGAAGGCATCCTAGCTTTGTTCGTTTGCTTGGTGTCCTCTATATGGCGAAGAATATTCCCTCAGAAGTCACCGCACAGCAAAGACAAGACCAAACTGAGTTTGTCAAAGGGCTACTTTGGGAACTTTACACTGATAACAGTGACGTTAAAACGTATATAGATGAAAATTTGCAGCTTTTTAATGGTGAACCTGGGAAACCAGAAAGTTTTAATCTTTTAGAGAATTTACTCTCAGAACAATTCTTTAGACTATCTTATTGGAAGGTTGGTGCTGAAGAAATCAATTACAGAAGATTTTTTACTGTTAATGAGTTAATTTCAGTTAAAGTAGAAGAAGCTAAGGTATTTAATAATACTCATAATTTGATTTCTAAGCTAGTTAGTGAAGGTAAATTTACGGGCTTAAGAATTGACCATATTGATGGTCTTTATGACCCGCAACAATATTTAGAAAGGCTAAAAGAAAAGACTGGTGACACCTATATTACAGTTGAGAAAATTTTACAGCCAGGAGAAGATTTGCCTAAAACTTGGCCAGTCCAAGGGACTTCTGGATATGACTACTTAAATTATATCAACAATATTTTCTGCAAAACAGACAACGAAGAGCGGTTTACTCAAATATACTCGGATGTTACAGGTAGTAAAATATCATTCGAGCAAATGGTTCCAGACAAAAAGCACCTAATTATCGATAGGAATTTAGCAGGTGATATTGAGAACCTAACGCTTCTGTTAAAAACTCTTGCAGGTAACTCTCGGTACGGCAGTGACTTTACAGTCAACGGTTTAAAACGGGCTCTTGCTGAAGTTCTCAGCCGCTTTCCAGTTTACCGAACTTATACAACTAAAAATGGTGTATCTGATGTAGACCGTGCTTATATCCAAGAAGTGACTGAAGCGGCTAAAATCCACATGCCATTGTTGAATAATGAATTGAACTTTATTGAGAAATTGCTGTTACTGGAATATGATGATTTTCTCACTGAAACAGAGAAAGAGGAATGGCTTTACTTTGTCATGAGAGTGCAACAGTATACAGGACCACTCATGGCAAAGGGAGTAGAAGACACTGCCTTATACGTCTATAACCGTAACATTTCTTTAAACGAAGTTGGTGGTGAAGCTGGTCGCTTCGGTATTAGTGTATCAGAATTTCATGATTTCAATCAAAACCGACAAGCCGTTTGGGTTCATACGATGAATGCGACTGCAACTCATGATACCAAGCGGGGTGAAGATACCAGGGCAAGGCTTAATGTCCTCTCGGAAATTCCTGATGAATGGGAAAAACAAGTCCGCACTTGGAGTGAGATCAATCGTTCTTATAAAAAGACAATCAAGCGTTCAACGATGCCAGCGAGGAACGATGAATATCTTTTCTACCAGACACTGGTTGGAGTTTATCCGTTTGTAGAAAGTGAGTATGCCAGCTGCGTCGAGCGCGTCAAAGATTATTTGCTCAAAGCTATCAGAGAAGCGAAAGTCTATACTGCATGGTTGCGAGAAAACAGCACATATGAGAACGCTTTTCTTGATTTCGTCTCAGCAGTTCTAGAACCAGGCGATAACAATGTCTTTTTGAACGAATTCATTGCCTTTCAGAAACGGGTTGCTGAATACGGCATCTTTAACTCTCTTTCTCAAACTTTGCTGAAAATTGCCTCTCCTGGAATTCCAGACTTTTATCAAGGTACCGAACTATGGGATTTCAGTCTCGTCGATCCTGATAATCGCCGTCCAGTTGACTATGATATACGGCAATCTCATCTTCAAGAAATTAAAGCGCGAATTCAAAAAGATATTTTGGAGCTGATAACTGAGTTACTTGCCAAAAAAGAAGATGCTAGAATCAAGTTGTTTCTTACCATTCAAGCTTTAAAAGCCAGAACAGAGTATCAAGACGTTTTCCAGGAAGGCAGTTACCAGCCTTTAGAGGTGAGTGGCAAGTTTCAAGATCATATCGTTGCTTTTGCTAGAAGTCATGGAGACAAAACAATTGTTGCCATTGCTCCGCGTTTTTTTACTGGATTGATGCAGCCTGGAGAGTATCCGTTAGGAAAACAAGTTTGGGATGATACAAGTCTTCAATTACCAGAAGCGTCATCTTGGAAAGATACAATCACTGAGCAGATGGTTCAAGCTGATGGCAATTTGCTCATTGGTGAAGCGTTGAAATACTTTCCAGGAGTACTACTGATCGGTCAAAATCCGCGTTAAATACATATGTACAACTAAGGCGATCGCAGTTTACAAGACGTAGGGTGGGCAGTGCCGAAGCGGAATTGTGTGTTTGAGTTCCTAGGGGCACTGCCCAACTTTATTAGACAGTGGAAAATCACAACCATAACTAATTCCCAAACTGGGAGAAGGAAACGTGACGAAGTAGTTTGACAGAGTGTCTTTTGACTTGTGTTCAAACTTGACTTATTCTTAATCTGATTTAAAACTGTCACAGTAACCTATGAACTCACGCCAAGGAAAACAAAAGCTGTTGTCTATTGGAATAGAAGCTCACGGTCGTATTGCTATAGGCATATCTGCTCATGGACTGATTGCTATAGGTATATCCGCGCATGGTCTCATCGCTATCGGGGCAGTCAGTATGGGTATGTTTTCATTCGGTATCGTATCTATGGGGCTGGCAAGTGTAGGAGCCGTGTCTATGGGGCTGACAAGCATCGGTATACAGACAATGAGTTTAGTAGGGCATCAGGCAAATCAGTCGGGACAAAAAGTTCCAACAAATGAGATGCCTGGTATGGATATGCACCACTAAACTGTTTCCGAATGTATAGCTGCATAGCTGAACTTGCCTGAAAGGATAAAAAAAATAAGTAGGTTGTTGGCTCATATAAACCTAACTATATAACGAAATGTAAAAAGCTCAAAACCTTTATAATTGCTTCACATCGCTTTGCTCACACGATGAGATAGTTAGAAATTTTTCCACCCACCTACTTAAGATTAAAGAAAAACCTTATTTATATGTTGAATACACAAACTAAGTTTTTTGTCCATTTTATTTTGTTATTTTTAGATGAGTTTGCCCTGCTTATAAGTACTACTCCCTTCTCGCCCGAAGATTACCTATTTAATAAATCGCGAAGACGCTAAGGATACAAAGGAAAAAGATAAACAAGCTCGGTGATCTTACGCCGGGAATAGAGTAATCTGTGCAATCAAACTAATAATTTGTACAAAGTGATTAGAGATAATAGCTTAAAATAAACTGTAGTATTATCATAAAAAAATGAAAATGACATTAAAAGAACTTCTTCAAGAAAAACGAGAAGAAATTATCAGTATTACTGCTAAACATGGTGCTTATAATCTCCGAATTTTTGGTAGTGTAGCTAGAGGGGAAGAAACTCCAAGTAGTGATATTGATTTGTTAATCGATTATGACTTAAATAAAATTACAGCTTGGTTTCCTAGTGGCTTGGTTCAAGATTTAGAAATTTTGCTGAATCGTCAGGTTGATGTGGTTACTACAAATTCTTTGCATTGTTTTATTCAAGATAAAGTTTTTAAAGAGGCTATTCCTTTATGAAAGACGGTCGGATTTATCTGATTCATATTCGTGATTGTATCAACAGAATTAAGCAATATACAATTGAAGGTAAAGAAGTATTTTTAAATGACATGAAAACTCAAGATGCAGTTTTAAGAAATATTCAGGTGATGTGTGAGTCTGTACAAAAGTTACCAAACAATTGGAAATAGGCATACCCAGAGATGGAATGGAGTAATATTGCTGGCTTTAGGAATAGATTGACTCATGAATATCTCAGTGTAGACCTTGATATTGTTTGGAATGTCATTGAAAATTATTTGCCTTCATTAGAAAGAACGATTGAAGTAATGGCACAGAAGTTTTGGAATGTTTAAGTAAGAACTGAAAGGGGCTACACGATTATCTGAAGAATCAGATGATGTTTGATTTCCTATTTCTACGCTTGAGAATTGTTTGCACAGCAATCTCAGCAAATTGGAATTTTTGAATGAGTCTAGCTTCATAAATACTCTATTGTTTATTCATACACCTCACCTTTGCCAATCTACCGGCTGCGCCATCTGGTAAAACCCAAACTGGTTAGTATGGTGATTTTTCACGAGAACTCCTTAAAGCACCAAAAAGTGTAGTTTTTTCCACAGGCTCATTGTCAAGAATATAAAGTTATTGACAATGAGTAGCGTAGAAATCAGGAGTTGCGAAACCTCAAAAATACCCTTTTCAAGATGCCGTAAAAAGTCAGGTTAGTATGCGTGCAAAAACGCTGATGTACACTAGAAATATCGCTGGTATTAAGCAGGAGTTCGTCAGCAAGGGCAGTAAACTGATACTGGTGTTCTGGTCCCAAGTCTTCAATCAGCTGATACAGCCTAATTGAATGTTCTCGCTATACTAGAGGGGATAGCTAAGTTTATTGACAAAGGTAGTTATAATAGTGGACACAAAACCACAACTACGTTGCGGACAACCGACAAAAAACCGAAATCTCTGGTCTGACCAATGGGATTTGTTAGGCGGGGTGACAACGAATACGATCAGATTGTGGGAGTTTTGTCAGTAAATAGCTTAAAACTATGGAGGTAATCTAGAATCATTCACATCATTTAAGGAAGCATTTATGATAGCGAAACTGATGGAAGTGTTAGCCAGAGTTGTGTATATACTACAAATGAACATTGGTTGGATGAGTTGGAATTTATTTCTAGCTTTTATACCTCTGGCATTAAGTGTTTGGCTGTTTCGCACTAAACGAGGACGTTCCTGGGTTTGGTGGCTGGGATTCTTGGTTTTCTACGCTTTTTTACCGAATGCGCCTTATTTGTTGACTGATGTGATTCACCTGATCGAAGATATTCGCCTCACTCAATCGGTATGGATCATTACCCTCGTGTTAATCCCAGTGTATGTGCTGGTTATTCTGGCTGGATTTGAAGCCTACGTCATATCTTTAATTAATTTAGGTCACTACTTACACCGTATTAGCAAGACTCAATGGATTATACGGGTCGAATTGATTACCCACGTTCTCAATGCTGTTGGTATTTATTGGGGTAGGTTCTTGCGTTTCAACAGTTGGGATATCATTACTCAACCAGATTATTTGCTTGCTAAAGGTGTAGAGGAAACTCTGGGTAAACAGCCTCTCGTTATTATTACTATTACTTTTGGTATACTTACAGCCTTGTACTGGATTATGAAACTAGTGACTTTGGGTTTCATTAAGCAGAGATCTCAAGGAAGATCTAACCAGTCACAACAAATAAATTCCAACACTTCTAAGGCTGAATGACTGTAGTTTTACTCTTGGGTCGCATTAATATTACCTATCGCCAGAGAGATAAAAGTTAATCTTCTCTTACGTGCAATAAAACAAGTAGTATGGGAAAAGCCTCCCATTGGATCACTAACGTATTTAGTGGCTTATACTAATGTATTTAACTTATGCCATTTATTAAGAGTATCCAAATATTACAGTAAGTTAAGCTCACGAGAGTAAAGCGATAGGTATATATAGTCATAAATTCAAACCTGTACAATTTTATGATAAAATTAAAAAATAAGATAATATTGTTAAACCAAAAATCCAAAATCTTTACTGTTATGTATATTCACAAATATGTAATTGGACTACAGTTGATTAAACAGCTTTTAGACCTGAGTGTAGATTTTGCTCGAATTCACTAGTCTTAGTGTTTGTGTTGTCAAAAACAATAAAAAGTTGAGATAAAATATAGTGTAATGCTTGGATTGGTAAAGTTGAAAGCACTATCCATTACAGTTTCAAAAAACCTTTTTTAATGTAGAATTTTTAACAGAAAAGAACGCAGAACACATAAGTAAGAATTGTAAATAAAAAATTGTTCTCAACAGAAGAATTGAAAAGTAATTCTGCATAATTTTGTGCGAAGTAGTGACGGTAATAGCCCCGATAAAAATTGAAAATTTGGTTGACTACAATTCGTGGGGGATCTAAATCCCCTAATCATTGCTCAAGCTGCGTTCTTCTTAAATAGTTAGTTTTACAATTAAGAACTTAATCCAGGAGCAAAATCATGTCTAAGTTTAACCCTAATGATGAACGACAGCACAACATCAAAGCAACTTTGTTGAAAAACTTTGTGTTAGAGGAGTTTGTCAACCTATTTCAGGACTTAGGGGTTAAAGCCATGTTGCTTGAATCTGAGCTGGAAATTATGGAACGGGATGCTTTTAGGTGGGTGAGTGCGATCGTTTGTTACGATAACTTGGGAAAACAGGTTCAAGACGAAATTCGAGCTAACTCCAAGCGATGGTCGATTTTTCGAGATGCTACAGGTGTCATTGAGGTGGAAATCTTTACACGCCCATTTGCCGATCCGAAAAAGTGTATTACTCGTGTAGATTTAAAAGATTTAAACGGATGGAATGATAGCCCTGTGAAAGATGGAATTAGACCTGCCCTCATTTGGTGATTCTTGCA
>JAQYWP010000758.1 GCA_029379285.1 Rhizonema sp. PD38 | reverse complement strand
GGCTTGGAGTGCTTAAAGCATCTTAAAAATTGTAGAACTTTTTTATTTATTTTCCAACTTTTTTATTTGTCTACACTCTTATAGTATGCTGATTATCAAACTACTCAACTGTCACAGATTTCGCCAAATTCCTGGGCTGATCTACGTCTAAACCACGACGTGCGGCGATGTGATAAGCCAGTAATTGTAGGGGAATTACTGCCAGAATGGGGGAAAGAAATTCTTTGACACATGATACAGGAATAATATTGTCAAATATTTCCTCTGCTTCTGTGTTGTTCACTGGAGTGACGCCAATTAAACGAGAATCTCGGGCTTTTGCCTCATGAGCGTTAGAAATCACTTTTTCATAGACACTACCAGGCATAGCGATCGCCACGACTGGCACTTTGGCATCTAATAAGGCGATGGGGCCGTGCTTCATTTCCCCTGCTGGGTATCCTTCGGCATGAATGTAACTGATTTCTTTTAATTTTAATGCTCCTTCCAAGGCGATGGGGAAATTAATGCCTCTTCCCAGAAAAATGAAATCTTGGGTTTCTTCAAACTCGTGAACTAATTGCTCGATATAACGTTCTTGACTTTCTAAATTTGCCTCAATTTCCCGTGGAATTTGCCGCAAGCCGTTAATCATTTCTTGCACTTTTTCCTGGGAAATAGTCTTACGGATAGAAACTATATCTAACACTAAAGCATAAAATGCCATCAGTTGAGCAATAAAAGTTTTTGTAGCTGCTACGCCAATTTCCATTCCCGCATGAGTGTTGATAATATGAGTTACCATATGACCCAAAGTACTTTCCGGACGATTGGTAATACCTAGCAGTGGCGTTTGATACTTAGTATCTTTACCGTGACGACGTTCTTTTTCCATCGCCAAGGCTGCTAGTGTATCTGCCGTCTCACCTGATTGAGTTACGCCAATTGTCAGTGTATTCGCTGTTATAGGAGGTGGTGCATAGCGAAACTCTGAAGCATAATGTACCTGAGTTGGAATTCCCGCTAATTGTTCTAATAAGTATTTACCCACTAATGCTGCGTGCCAACTTGTACCACAAGCCACGATTTGAATTTGTTCTAAATCAATATAAATTTTTTCTGGTAAACCGAGATTCACTGGCGAATTCGTAGTGTTCGCTTCAGTCCAATCAGGGTTAAAGTAAGCATCCAAACAAGCCCGTACTACTCCTGGTTGCTCATAAATTTCTTTGAGCATGAAGTGCTTGAATCCCTGCTTCTCCACCATGATGGGATTCCAATTCAGCATCTGGGGATATTTCTTCAACCGCTCGCCCGCAAAGTTGTAAACTTCGACGCCCAAGGGTGTAAGACGTGCCATCTCCCTATTTTCTAGAGGAAGCACCGCACGCGTATGGGAAACAATCGCAGGCGTATCGGAGGCACAAAAAAATTCTCCCTGTCCAAAACCAATCACCAGAGGTGCTTGTTGTCGGACAACAATCAGTTCATCGGGGTAGTCAGCAGAAATAACTACGAGCGCAAACGCCCCTTGAAGTTTGTTAACTGCTTTCTGCACCGCATGTAGGAAGGGAGAGGGAGAGACGGGGTTTTTTAAGAATTCCGCAATGAGGTGAGGGATAACTTCAGTGTCTGTATCCGAACGAAACTCGCATCCTTGAGCTTTTAGATGTTCGCGTAACTCACGATAGTTCTCGATAATACCATTTTGCACGACAGCTACTCGCCTTGCCGTATCCATATGAGGATGGGCATTGTACTCTTCTGGTTTACCATGAGTCGCCCAACGAGTGTGACCGATTCCAATCTGTGCAGGGGTTTCTACTTGTTGTAATTTAGAACGCAGGTTATATAATTTACCTTTTGCTCGGACGCAATTAATTTCATCTTCCCAAATCGTAGCGATTCCTGCGGAATCATAACCTCGATATTCAAGTTTCTCCAGCCCAGATAGCAAGATTTCCGTTGCTGCTTGCGTGCCAATATAGCCAACGATTCCGCACATTGCTCACACTACTCCATCTTGAGAATTGAGAATTATCTATCCCAGTATAGTTGTTGTGACAAAAGTAGTGTGTGGAAAGAGGAGACAGGAGGCAAAAGAGGCGAGGGAGTTGCGATCCTCGCTACAGGGAATTTTCCCCCGCCCTGGAAAGGACTTTTCACGAGGTTTACCTCTCCTCACTCCTGTCTCCCGTCTCCTGTCTCCTGACAAGTCAGTTAGTTAGTAAGCTAGACCCATACTACGAGTCGTTTCAGCACCAAGATAAACTCGGATGCTCAAAAAGTCAGTGGGACAAGCCGTCTCACAACGCTTGCAACCCACACAGTCTTCGGTGCGAGGAGAAGAGGCAACTTGCTGGGCTTTGCAGCCGTCCCAAGGAACCATCTCCAACACGTCAGTCGGGCAAGCACGGACGCACTGGGTGCAGCCAATGCAGGTATCGTAGATTTTTACAGAATGAGACATTGAAAAAAAGCTCCTCTCTGACTGTTCTTTTAATATGTAAAGAGTCATCATCAAGGCATAGTTTACCCCAGACCCTTAGCATTAGTAGTTAAAAGGCTAAATAACTTCAAACAATTTAATAAGTAGGGGCAGGTTGAACATAAATAAGATTTGGGTACATGCGAGTATTTTCTCACACCCTCCCCTACAGGATGCGGGTTTAACATGGATAACTGGGTACATGTGAGTATTCTGTCAAACCCTCCCTACAGAATTCGGAGGCATCTCCAGGTTTCCACTGTATACAAACCACATGTAGGAGTTTATTGCACCGGAAAGTCCTGGATGCGGTTTTCCCACCTTAGGGAACTTTTCAAGACATACGCTATGTTTGAGGATTGTGGTTTAAGCACGTGAAGTAATCCTGTCGGTAGGCAAAGACGATCACTACCTCTACAAGCGATCGCAATAATTTTGGTTACGATAAAGTAGGTACTCAATTTTACAGATGTTGCGCTCAATCAAGCTAGATTAGTCTTGGTTAACTTTTTGGCAAGGTTATTTTTATGGAAACGAACGAGTTAAAATTTTTACTTACTCTGCTGGGTTGTGCGAATTATCGATCTCCTCTTAGTGCTAAAACCTTTGACAGCTTTAAAGGTAAAGACAAAATTTGTCGAGATTTGGGCGATCGCGAACTCGTAGACTTTTCTCGCGAGATTGCCTCAGTCAAAATTTTACCACCCGGTCAAGCCATGCTCAAACTTGAAGCAGCACAAATACCCCTTGCAGATAAAGAACACAAGGTGCTGGAAAAGATAAGTAAAGCTTCAGATAAAATTACTCCCAGCCAAATCAAAATGTCATCTCTCAAAGCAGCTGAGAAAGAAGCGATTTTAACAGCCCTTGATGAAAGAGGATTGATTGAAGCTGAAAACAAGATCGCAAGAACGAAAGCTGAGGTATGGCTGACTCAGCGAGGACTGGAGTATTTGCGAGATGACTACTACCCCAAGGGAAAGGCAATTATCAGCCTGGATCTGCTGAACAATTATTTGGGCTTGTTGCGTAAATCTCTACATAATAAGCCAGCGCCAGTATTTACCACTGAAGAATCACCAATTGTCACAATTGTCAATCTCACTGACGAACAAATTTTACAAACCATCGGGAAATTGGATCGAGAACTCGGTACTGACAATTATTTGCCAATTTTCCACCTGCGGCAAAAGTTACAACCTTCCCTATCACGCGATGAACTAGATAAGGTACTTTATCGTCTACAAGCAAATGAGCAAATTGAATTGAGTTCTTTACAAGAAGCTAACGCCTACAGTCCGGAACAAATTGATACTGGAATTTCTCAAAATATTGGTGGCCCGCTGTTTTTTATTACTGTAAACTAGCAATTTTTAATGCTTTTGCTTTATAGTCTCTCTCGTCGGAATTGACTTATGACATCGATTGACGACCTTATTAAACGTGAAGTTAACCCTTTTGACTTAATCAATTTGAAACCAGGTAACTTTTGGGGGGAACACCAAGACTTGGTACAAATGGTTAAGTCAATTCATCAACAGGAAGTGACTGATATTGAAGAGTTGCTAGACTTAGTGGCAACAGATCATCGTAGTCGCACTGTACTGGTATTAGGTGACACAGGTTCTGGCAAAAGTTATCTATTAGGTAGGATCAAACGTACTCTCAATCCTAAAGCGTTTTTTGCCTATATTGGTTCGTGGTTTAATAGTGATCGCATTTGGCGTCATATCTTACAATACAGTGTTGATAGCTTGATGCAAGTACCAGAGGGTCAACAAGATTCGCAGTTGATAATCTGGCTAAAAAGTTTATCTGCTTTCAGCAAACGCAGCCTCAAACAGCGAATTTTCAATAATAGTATTTGGGAGTTATTACAAAGCGATCGTCAAAAATTTATCAAACATCTAAAAGAAACTTATAAAATAGCAGGTATCTACAATTCCGACATCTTTTTTGGCGTACTACACGACCTCACCGATCCCGAACTCTATCCATTAGCCTGTGAGTGGTTGCGGGGAGATGACTTAAGTGAAGAGTCTATGCAAGCCTTAAAAGTTAGACATTGCATTGATACAGAAGATGCAGCTAGAAATATTTTGGCAAATATTGGCAAAGTTTCTACTGAAACCCAACCAATTGTTTTATGCTTTGATAATTTAGACAATATCCCACGTCTACCATCTGGTTCTCAGGATTTTCAAGCTTTATTTAATGTCAATACAACAATACAT
>JAQYWP010000757.1 GCA_029379285.1 Rhizonema sp. PD38 | reverse complement strand
AAAGTCAGGGATGGAAGAGGCCGCCGTCGGCGATCTCTCCCCTTGTAAAGAAATAGCAAGAAAACTTTTCTACACCTATTACTATTAGAAGTGTAAAAATTGGTTTGTATTTAAAATTTTTACAGTTTTAATAGCCAGTATCCCTCTTGCCACATCTGGGACAGTAGAAATTGCATTGTACACACCAGCTACCGAGAATAAACCCCGTTGCAGTTTAGGTGAGAAGCCGAGCAATGAGTTCTTAAATCCTGAAATTGTGGAAGTATAGTAAAAACTTGACAAACAGCGAGGTCACAATTAAATTTAGGTTTTATAGGTTTGCCCAATGAGTGACAAACAGGTTTATCACCAAAATAATCGTAAATCCTTACTTACCATTGGAAGCATAACTATTGTTGTTAGCCTATTTCTTTGTCTAGTAGCGAGAATATTTCTGCCAACTTTAGCATCCGCTTTTATTCTATTTATAATAATTGGCAGTTTTATAATCGGAATTGCAAATACTAAAATAGTCATTTCATCAGAAGGAATTGAGTTGCATCAATTCGGCTTTTGTACTAGATCACCTTGGAGCAATGTAGCGAGGATAGCACCATTTCAATCAAGTAACATTTCAACACAAGCGATTTACTTCCATCAGCCTGCTAAACAGTTCTTTAAAATACTTCCGTTTCAACCAGTTACTTCAATTAAAATGATTCCAATTTATCAATTTAGATTTGATGCAGAGAGTAAATTAGGAAGAGCTTTACGATTGTATAGACCTGATGTGTTTAATATTTGAGTCTTGAGAATCTCAAGTTGATCCTTATTTTTAGCGCTTGAACTGTAAATGAGTCATTTATTGAAATCCCCGCGCCTGAATTTATGGGGATTCTCTTTCTACTTTTTACTTTTTACGAGTTTGCCCCCTCCACTTTCCTCTTACTAAACGAATTTCGTCGTAACTGTAGCTTTCGCCGAGATATTCTTTAATTGGATTCAGAGAAATATCGCCAAGAGTGTCTAAAACCTGCCAAATTTTTTGCTGGCGTTCTAAGGGAATTAACTGATTTAAATCTACTGGCTGATTTTTCTCAACTAAATCTGAAAGGTGACGGATAATTGTTGTTGGACGAATATTACGTTTTTGGGCAATTTCTTCAACATTAAAGCCTTGCTGATGTAGCTGTAATGTGTATAATTCTGTTTCTGAGGGTGAGTTGACTACATGTGTGGAATAATCCTCTTTTGTTAGTAAACCTTGTTCAGTACGGTAGGCGCGAATTTCAGCGAGGAATTTGTCTCCGTACTGGGCAAGTTTGTGGCTACCAACACCGGAAAGTTTACTAAATTCTACTTTTGTTTGAGGTTGTACTTGGGCCATCAATTTGAGGGTAGAATCTTGAAAGATTACGTAAGGTGGTACAGATTGTTCATCAGCAAGTTGTTTACGAAGCGCTCGCAACCTCTGCATAAGGACTTCCACTTCTGCTGCTTTCTCAGTTCCGTATTTTGTCGTAATCTTTCGTACTACAGGGACAGCAATCGATACAGTTCGCTGTCGCCGCATGACTTCCCAACTGAGGGCATTAAGTCTCAATACTGAATAACCATCATTCGTTTGTTCTAGTAATCCTTGATGCAGTAGCGATCGCCCCAGCATTCGCCACTCATCCAAACTTCTATCCTTGCCAATCCCATAGGTAGAAAGCTTGTCATGTTCGTTCTGATTAATTTTCTGATTTTTAGCTCCCCGCAACACATCAATGATGTGAAGCATTCCAAACCTTTCTTTACATCGTGCGACACAAGATAAAAACTTCATCGCTTCTATTGTCCAATCTTGCATTGGTTTGGGATGACGGCAATTGTCACAGTTACCACAACTTCCTGGAAAACGTTCCCCAAAATAACCAAGTTGAATTGTGCGACGGCAATCTGTTCCTTCAGCATAATCTATCATCTGCCGCAGTTGCTGTTTGGCAATCAACTGTTCTTGGGAATCAGATCTTTGATTGATAAGAAATTCTATTGTCTTAATATCACCGTAACCGAAAAAAAGCGTACACCGAGAAGGTTCTCCGTCCCTTCCTGCTCTTCCCGATTCCTGATAATAACTTTCTAAATTACGAGATATATCATAGTGAATCACAAACCGTACGTCAGGTTTATTAATTCCCATACCAAAAGCAATCGTTGCCACCATTATTCGGACATCATCGCGAATAAACCGAGTCTGGTTTTTTGAGCGTTCTTCATCAGTTAATCCGGCATGATAAGACAAGGCAGAAATCTTATCGTGTTCTAGTTTCAACGTGATTTCATCAACTTTTTTACGTGTCAGGCAATAGATAATTCCCGCACCTTCATTTTCTCGGATAATTTCTAAGAGTTCGGCATAAGCAGACTTAGTCTTAGGACGTACTTCGTAGTAAAGGTTTGGGCGGTTAAAGCTAGCAACGTGAATCGTTGGCTGCTTGAGAGCGAGTTGTTGGATAATATCACTGCGGACGCGATCAGTAGCTGTGGCGGTGAGGGCAAGGGTGGGGATATCCGGATAGCGTTTTCGTAGAGATTTCAGTTGGCGATACTCCGGACGAAAGTCGTGTCCCCACTCAGACACACAGTGGGCTTCATCAATGGCAAAAGCAGAAATGCCAACTTGATGATGGACTAAATCGAGAAATGGTAGAAAGCGATCGCTGAGTAACCTTTCTGGGGCGACATAAAGCAGTTTCACCTTCCCATTGACAATCGCTTCTTCACGCGATCGCGTTTGATAAGGGTTAAGACTACTATTGAGAAATGTTGCCGCAATACCGTTATCTCGCAGTGCTTCCACTTGATCCTGCATCAAGGCAATCAACGGCGATACCACAATACTGATACCTTTTTTCAGCAATGCTGGTAGTTGAAAGCACAACGATTTTCCCCCTCCCGTCGGCATCACAACCAGTAAATCCCGATTTTGCAGCGCACCTTCAATAATCTGCCGTTGTCCTGGGCGGAAGTTGTCGTAGCCAAAGTAATATTTTAGTGCTTGTTCTAAATTGGAATACTGAGCCATATGTGACTGTTTGACTTTGGAGGCATATCAGCCCTGTCCTAAATCATAACCAATACTAGGCTAGAGCGGGAGTCAGCTTACCGTTTAAATTTAGTCAACTCGTACATGCACTAGAGGAAGTTGGGCGAATCATCAGCGCTCGTAAAGCGACGAAAAGTGAACGGAGGGCGTATGAAGAAGGAAACTTCTAAAGGTTGGACTGCCAAACAAAAAGCGCAGCTTGACACTTTGACAGATCTGCCGGAAGAAGAGATCGATACGGACGATATTCCCGAAGTCAAGGACTGGATTGGTGCCAAGCGTGGTCTATTTTACCGTCCAGTGAAGCAGCAGATCACGTTACGGCTTGATGCCGATATTATAGACTGGTTTAAGAGACATCATCCGGAAGGTGAAGGCTACCAAACCAGCATAAGCCGTGTTCTACGAGAATATGTAAAACACCATCACTCGTAACCATCACGTCTCGGATACCATTTAACCCGGTAAAACCTAGTAACTAGTACTAAATGATACTGTGTATCGTGGCTTATCTCCCCAGCCTCAACCGTAATGAGGTAGCTTTTTGCTTGATTGCCTAACTCTTGCTGAATTTTATCTTTTGAAATTTGGCTTGCCGCATTACTCAAATTTTCATTGTTGCAAGTGCTAGCAAGTGTTAAGTAGCTCTTGCTGCATAACGTTTTTCTCAGTCTTGTCTAAATTATGTTTATACTTTGCACGTCATAAACTGAGTGTTCACATAAATGAACGGCATCTTTAGTGAGGGTGCAATGCCTTGCGTCCCTACTAGGGATTCAAAAGCGCAATCTGTACCCGTGGGAAGTATATATAAGAAATGCTTACAGAATATTTAAGAGGTATCCTATGAACGTACATCTGGGAGAAACATTTGATAAGTTTGTTGAAGAAATGCTTGCACGCGGCGAGTATCAGTCACAGAGCGAAGTGATTCGTGCAGGGCTCCGGCTTCTCAAAGAAAAAGAGGACTTGCGTAAGTTAAGACTTGAAGAACTACGTCGGGAGATTCAGAGTGGTTTGGACAGCGGTTTATCAGAACCGCTCAATATTGAAGAAATTATTCAAGAGGCGAAAAGAGAACGGGAAGGAAAACTTACCGCATGAGCCGAATTATCAGAACACCTAAAGCCAAAAACGACTTTAAGGAAATCTGGAACTACATTGCAGATTACAGTGAGGAACGAGCTGACTCTTTGTTAAGAATGTTAGATGAAAAAATACAGACACTGGCACAATTCCCATTAATGGGGAAAGAACGTGCTGAAATTCTTGAAGGGCTACGAAGTTTTCCGGTTAATAATTACATTATATTTTATCGTCCTATCTACAACGGCATCGAAGTTATTCGAGTCCTGCACGGGGCAAGGGATATTGAGAGTCTTTTTGAGTAAAGTTTTCTATCTTTTTTGGGAAAAATGTTTTCATCGATCAAAATTGGCATTTGTGCAAGTAAAAAGTGCTGACTTACCTGATAGTTTTGTTTGAGTCAAATTACTTTACTAGGAAGATAAATATTAAAGATAATCAGTGATAATACCACAATACTGATACCTTTTTTCAGCAATGCTGGTAGTTGAAAGCATAATGATTTCCCCCTTTGGTAGGCATTACCACCAATAAATCTCGATTTTGCAG
>JAQYWP010000756.1 GCA_029379285.1 Rhizonema sp. PD38 | reverse complement strand
TGTTAAATTGTGTTGATTCACGCCAACTTACACACCTTATTTTCTAACCCTTGAAAACTTCAACGCTCGGATCTAAAAAATTGTGAATTCTCATAATCTCATACAGATTAATATCTGCTTCTAATAAGCAAGCGTGTCCGCTTTCGGGCAGCACAACCATTTTGGCGTTTGGTAAGAGATTAACTAAACGTTTAGCTTCAGCGAGAGAGGGCAAAAGTCGATCTTCATTGCTGGCAATGACTAAAACAGGTTGAGTCAGGCTGTATAACTGCTTTTCATTAGTATCAAATTCTCTAATTAAAGATAATCGCCAAAGAACTGTTGCTGGCGGAACAGAACGCATAGTTTTGAGAAGTTCTTGACGATCACCATTGTTCATTCTTCCCAACGCTGCTAAAAATGGCAATAATCCAAGTGAGCCCACATCAAAAAGCCATGAGGGTGTCAAGAAAGCAAATTGTGAAGTCCAATTATACCAAGGACGAAGGTGAAAGCTGGAAGCCGGGTTGATCAAAATAATTCTTTTGAACATCTGCGGTGCAGCTAAGGCGATTTCCTGAGCCAAACAACCACCGAAAGACTCTCCACAAAGGTAAACCTGCCGCTGAGAGTTTTTTTCTAGTTCAGCATTGATTAAGTCTAAGACATTATTCGTTAGCACATCCCAACTTGTGAGATCCTCTCTTGGGATTGCCAAACAGCGAACATCAAAGCCAACTTCTAATCCAGCCGTTTGCGATCGCAATAGTTGACCAGTTCCATCCATTCCTGGCAAAAATATAAACAGCGGAAACTCTGGCTGTAATCTTTTAGGCGTTAAGAAACAAGGTTTAAGCTCTACTTGTGAATTATTCATTAGTTAACCGTCATTAGTCAATATTCATTGGCGCTTAGTCATTAGTCATTTGCCTTTGACAAAACACGAATAATCAAGGTCAAATGACTTTAATAACAACCGAACTTTAGTAAATTAGCAATTTCCTCTTGACAGTAATTTGTCAGTTCCGCAACCACGGTTTTTGCTTGTTTTCCCTGATATTTTTCCTGATGTTGGGGTTTAATCCAGTAAGGGCGACCTACTAACACGGCAACACGATGATATGTTACTAGAGGATGCCAGCCAGCTTGATCGAATAAAGGTTCTGTTGGGTCAAATAAACTGAATAGTTTGAGAGGTATGGCGGATGTGTTAGTTTCTTCAAGGGAGGCGATGGCAATCGGCAAAACTGCTAAATCGGCAACAGAAGCTCGTAATGCCAGGTGAGCAAATCCCCGGTGAAATTCGCCGATTTCCCGATGCTGGGTAAGTTTTACCATTGGTTCAGTGCCTTCAGGGAAGACTCCTACCACTTGCCTAGATTGTAGGAGTCTCTGTGATTGCTGAAAAAAGCTTTGTTGGCGATGTTGTGTTGCCTCCAAAGGAAAGCATCCAAGTTGCCCCGTGACAATTTCCCGCATGATTGGCACTTGTCCCATGTAGTGATGGCAAGCGAAACGAATCGGACGCGATAAAGCAGTCATTAGAATTGGTGCATCCATAAAGCTGCGGTGATTGCTCACTACTAACACACTCGCATCTTGGGGAATGCGATCCTCATAGTAACGAAACATTTTCATTGATAGCGCTGCTAGTAACCAGCGTGAAACTACCAAGGGGCTATTTACACTCATTCCTTTTCAATCTGATTTTGCCGACAAGATCGTAGTTCATCTTAATCTAAATTTTACATTTCTTTACTAAAACAATGACTTCCTGAAGGAAGAAAAATCTGGTTGAAAAGTTATTGAAATCCTTAAAGAGCGGGGAGGGACACATTTTCACTTACCATATATCGACCATAAAGTGTTCAATCGAAGCATTGGTAAAAGTTACTGCACTTATTATTTACACTTAAGCATCCAACAATCCTGAACTGGATAATTTTGCTAGTATTAATAAAGTGTTGATTGAAAATATGGTAGTTATATAATATAATTACGTGGTTTTGCCGAGATAATTTAACAGAGAAAACGTTTTAACAAGTTGTTTCTGATTTTGCATGAATATAGTGAATAAAAAAGAAAAGACTTTTGCACTTACGACACCGTTATATTATGTGAACGATTTACCCCATATGGGCAGTGCGTACCCGACGATGGCAGCAGATGCGATCGCTCGGTTTCAAAGATTGTTGGGACTAGAGGTACTGCTCATCACCGGAACAGATGAACACGGACAAAAAATTGAGCGGGCAGCAGAGAGTAAAGGGCGCTTGCCACAAGAATACTGCGATGAAATTGTGCCGAGTTTCGTCTCTTTGTGGAAGTTGCTCAATATTCAATATGATCGCTTTATTCGCACAACTAATCCTCGCCATGAATTTATCGTCAAAGAATTCTTTGAGCGTGTGCGGGACAAAGGTGATATTTACCTCGGACAACAAAAAGGCTGGTACTGTGTTTCCTGTGAAGAATTTAAAGAAGAACGGGAACTTTTAGAGGGAAAGCGTTGTCCTCTCCACCCGAATAAAGAAGTTGAGTGGCGCGATGAAGAAAACTACTTCTTTCGCTTATCAAAATATCAAACACAATTAGAAGAACTGTACAAGTCCAAACCGGATTTTATTCAGCCCGAAAGTCGTCGGAATGAAGTCCTCAACTTTGTAAATCAAGGCTTGCAGGACTTTTCTATATCAAGGGTGAATTTAGAGTGGGGCTTTCCGATTCCAGGCGATCGCAAGCATACTATCTATGTGTGGTTTGATGCACTGCTTGGTTATGTAACGGCATTGCTAGAAACTGATGATGAAAAACCGACTTTAGAAAAAGCTTTGGCAAAATGGTGGCCAGTTAACTTGCACATAATTGGTAAGGATATTTTACGCTTCCATGCAGTTTACTGGCCTGCAATGCTCATATCAGCTAACTTACCCCTACCAGATCAAGTATTTGGGCATGGCTTTTTGACCAAAGATGGTCAGAAAATGGGCAAAACTCTTGGTAACACCCTTAACCCTGTAGCATTAGCTGAGCGTTATGGTGCAGATGCCGTTCGTTATTACTTCCTTAAGGAAATCGGATTTGGCAAAGATGGCGATTTTAATGAAAGTAGGTTCATTGATGTTCTAAATGCAGATTTAGCAGATAACTTGGGTAATTTGCTGAATCGAACTTTGAAGATGGTGAACAAGTATTGCGCCGGAAATGTGCCCCTGATTACAAATGAAAATATTCCTTCTAACCATCCGTTGAAAGCGATTGGTTTACGTCTAGGGGAGCAGGTAAAACTTGCATATGAAGCGCTAGCTTTTAACCAAGCTTGTGAAGCTATCCTTTTGCTATTACATGCGGGCAACAAGTTTATTGATGAGCAAGCTCCTTGGTCATTATATAAACAAGGAAAGCAGCAGACAGTAGAAGAAGTATTGTATGCGGTTCTAGAATCAGTGAGACTGGCAGCTTACCTTCTATCTCCACTTATTCCAAATATCAGTAACGACGTTTACCAACAACTCGGTTTCGGAATCAACTTTAACGAACAAATACAAACTTCTATTGCCGCCCCTTTTTCGATTCATGCCACTTGGGGAGTACTCAATAACACACAAAAGTTGGGTGAAGCTCGTCCCATCTTTAAGCGTTTGGAACTACCTGAGAACAGTTAGCCCTTTCTAATGGTTGGATTAATAAGGAGTCAGTATTTGCCAATCACCTCACACTCTCCGGTTTAAGTTTCCAAAAAGTAAAAATTTTATGGCATCTCACTTGTGTTAAAAACTTTCTGTCTTATTAAGATTCATGCGTCAGTCGCTCAGAATTCCAAGAGCAATTCTGCACGTCACTCATCAGGATGCGAGATAGAAGCGAAGTTTCCTATGGCAGGAAATACTTCCAGCAGGACAATTGTGCCTGCATGACAAGAGTGTTCCTCCTGACAAATGTATTCTTCGCTCTTATCAATTTATTGGGACTGAATTTATTAGTCCTAAATGATTATCATAAAACCGCTCTAAGTTACTAGTTCATTGAAAAATCAGTATCAACTATTACATTGATAATAAAAATGAGGTATGAAAATGATGTTGAATAATTTGGAAAACGACTCAATATTCACGCCAGAACAGGTTTTGGAAAATCGGGGTCGTGTAGCTATATTTATTGATGGCTCAAATTTATTTTATGCAGCACTACAATTAGGAATCGAAATTGATTATACAAAGTTGCTGTGTAGATTAACAGGTGGGTCAAGACTATTGCGTGCTTTCTTTTACACCGGAGTAGATAGAACAAACGAGAAGCAACAAGGTTTTCTACTGTGGATGCGTCGAAATGGTTATCGAGTTATTGCGAAAGATTTAGTACAACTACCAGATGGCTCGAAAAAAGCTAACTTGGATGTAGAAATTGCAGTCGATATGATGGCTTTGGTTGATTCCTACGACACAGCAGTATTAGTCAGTGGCGATGGCGATCTGGCATATGCAGTGAATTCTGTAAGCTATCGTGGTGTGCGAGTTGAGGTGGTGAGTTTACGTTCGATGACAAGTGACAGTTTAATCAATGTGAGCGATCGCTATATTGACTTAGAAGCCATCAAAGAAGATATCCAAAAAACTCCTCGCCAAAGCTACCCATATCGACCATTAGCTAGTATGGGTTTTTTAGAACAAGCAAGAGAGACTGACACTCACCTGGAAATCCAAGATTGATGAGCTATCAAGGTTATAAG
>JAQYWP010000755.1 GCA_029379285.1 Rhizonema sp. PD38 | reverse complement strand
TGCTATTGACCGCCTAGCTTGGCAAACAGAGATACAGAGAGACAGAGAACAGGCAGCGGAAGAAAGACAACAAGCTGCTATTGACCGTCAGGAGTTCAGAACCTCGATAAATCAAATCTTGGATTACCTGCGAGATAGCAACGGCGGTAGTCCTCCACCACAAGCAAATTGATTTTTAGGATCTGACGGAGTGTGTAGATGGATGTCCACTCACTTTGGTTAAGCGTATAACACAACACTTATGAATGTCAATATTGGATCGTTGTGGGATGGAGATGTCGGGAAATTAACTTATGATGACACAACCATTAAGCACTTGTGAGAACTGGTCTGTCACTAAAATCAATGATAATGGAAAAAGCTTTCGCCTTAAAGCTACAGCTTTTACTAAATAACACGGGTTACATTTTTTGAAGTGGATAAAGTCGAGCTAATCTATCCCCATTGTTATGAAAACTGCTATAGATTAAAGATTCAAGGAGCTGTGGAGAATGCCAAAGAATTTGGCCATAGTTGGAGGGAATCAGTAAATGACCAAAAGCTTAACCATTAAAGAACTCACCGAGGCAGTTGGAGATTGTATTACTCCGCGAATGGTTCGCCATTACCATCAATTGGGTTTATTACCACAACCAGAACGATCGCCCAGCAACTATCGCCTCTACACACAAAAGGATGTCATGCGGTTGCAACGGATTGTCGCTCTCAAACAGCAAGGGTTTCAAATTAACCACATCCGCAAAATCTTGGAAGTTGAACCAGAAGCAGATATCACACAGAGTCTTATGGAACAACTACAGCAGCAATATCGAGCTGTGATGCAGCAAATTTCTCAACTGCGGCAAACAGCATCCGCATTAGAAGGTTTGTTAGGACGCGATCGCAATTGTCTTATCCTCCAAGCTGAAGTCCTTTCTCAACTCAAGTTACTCGAAGTCGAAACCAACACCGGATTTGGAGGACTAGAACAACTGTGGAGTGGTTTGGATAACCACGTTCACGCTCATCCGGAAGCTTTTCAAGAATCTTTACAACACCTCCTTCCTGATCTCTCTAACCGTTCGGAAATTGAACAAGATCTCATATCCCAGCTAGTTTTAGCCTGTGGAGATGTTAGCTTGGTGTCGTTTGTGAGATTGAGTCGTGAGGCAATATCTATTAGCCGTGAAGTACTCTCCTCAGGGTGCCAAGTGGTTGTCGATGTACCAACGGTGGCTGCGGCAATCGATCAAACACGACTCGTCCACTTGGGATGTCAGATAGAAACATTGATTGAGAACCCCCACATCACCACCGCCATTGAGGCAGAACATGCCTTTTGGCAGCAGCGGGAATGGTGCGAAAAATTACAGCGCATTTCTCAGGGTTGCGTACTAGTTGTTGGTTACGCTCCTAGTGTATTATTATCTGTCTGTGAAGCCATTGATAGTTTGAATATCAAACCTGCGTTGGTGATTGGGATGCCCATTGGCTTTAGTCATGCTCCTGCGGCCAAGCGACAACTCATGCAAAAAAATGTGCCTTTTATTACAATAGAAGGCACTCTAGGAGGTGGCTTGTTAGCTGCAACTACTCTAAATTCTTTAGTTGCATCGCTGATTGAGAAACCTGATTGCCATTGTTATCTAAGTCGATAGCGATGTTCTAATCTCAAGTTCGGATAATGACTCTGTTCCAAGTAAAAGATGATCTTTAGGACTTACGCACTATACAAATTCAAAATTTAGTCCTATAATTTCATTTTTCATTACCCATAACATTTTACCAAGTGTTTACAAAGCATCAGGTAGCTGTATAACCTCCATCTATCACCAATGACTGACCAGTTATGTAGGAAGCTGCTTCTGAACATAAGAAAAGAACAGTTGAAGCAATTTCTTCAGATTTCCCCATTCGTCCCATTGGAACCATTTTTACCAATTGTTGACTTCCGATTTCAGCTTCACCTCTTCTCTCTATGAAACGGGTGATCATATCTGTATCGATGATGCCAGGGTTGACAGCATTAATGCGGATACTTGATTGAGCATAATCAAGGGCAGCTGCCTTTGTCAGCCCCATAACAGCGTGTTTGCTTGCACTGTAAGGTCCAATACCGGGGAAGGAAATGAGCCCACCCATTGACGAGTTATTGACAATTACGCCATGACCTTGACGGAGCATTTGGATAATTTCATACTTCATGCTGAGGAATAACCCTCTGACATTGATTGACATAAGTTGATCGAACTTTTCAATCGATTGTTCGTGGAGAGGAGCCATCCCACCGTCAATTCCAGCATTGTTGAATGCATAATCCAAACGACCGTAGGTTTCTACCGTCTTGCTGACAAGTGCTTCTACGTCTGATTCTTGAGCGACATCTGTTTTGACAAAAATCGCTTCACTTCCAGCAAGTTTAATTTGACTCACAGTTTCTTCGCCTTCTGAGTCACGACGAGCCGCAACAACAACTTTTGCGCCTGCTTTACCAAAGGCGATCGCCGTTGCTTGACCGATTCCAGAACTTCCACCTGTAACAATTGCAACTTTACCTTCAAATTGACCTGCCATAATTTCTGAACCTTATTTACTAGACATCATAAGACATCGTTCAACAATTCCTGCTTCAACCAGCGCCCGTCGGCGAAAGCGCTGAAGCGCAACTACAAACATTATTGTAAATGTTCCAACAAACATAATATTGTTGTTCAATTCTGCTAGTTAAACTTTATGTGGCGATGTACTGACACAATTTTGCCATTAATAAAGTCAAATATTATAGCTGCCACAACTAACCAAAGGGTTTAAGAGCAGCGAGGGTGGTGTATTTCTGGATTGACAAGTGATTAAGCGAACTTGATATTACCTACTAACTCGGCAATTACATTAAGCAATTCATGAATATCAACGGGTTTAGCTAGGTGTCGTTGAAACCCTGCCTCCAGTGCTTGCTGCCGATCCAATTCTCCCGCATAGGCAGTCAGGGCGATCGCTGGAATACCACTGTCTCGTTGAGTACTGAGTTGTCGAATTTGACGTATGAGCATGTATCCATCCATATCCGGCATGCCAATATCGCTGACAATGACATCAGGAATGGATTGGGTAAATACTTGTAAGGCATCAAATCCAGATGCAACTGCTGTGACGCTCGCATTTTCTTGCTGTAAGACAAAGGCAAGAAACTCCCGCGAGTCGGCATCATCATCGACCACAAGAACCTTGATACCATTTAAATCAACCTTTGTTTCGGAAGCAATCTCTCTTGACAGCATCTCATTTGACTGGGGAGTGAGGGGAAGTCTGACTGTAAAAGTCGTTCCCATACCAATACCTGGACTCTCTACCTGCACAGTTCCACCGTGCATTTCGACAATTTGCCGCACGATTGCCAATCCTAACCCTAGTCCACCAAACTTGCGCGTCGTTGCGCTATCTTCTTGCCGAAAGCGTTCAAAGACATAAGGCAGGAAGTCAGGATGAATCCCTTTTCCTGTATCCTGGATCTGAATTTGAGCATATTGTTCAACTTTTGTCAAGTAAATATGGATTTTACCACCTTCTGAGGTGAACTTGACCGCGTTGGATAACAGATTCCAGACAACTTGCTGCAACCGTGCGGCATCACCATTAACCGTGACGACTGCTTGTGCCCCAGTCTCGATTTGTAGCGACTTGGCTTGTGGTGCTAAGCGGACGGTTTCGAGGGCAGCCGAAATCACAGTTCCAAGATCGACGAGCGTGACAGTTAAGCTAAGTTTGCCTTGCAGAATTCGGGAAATATCTAGCAAGTCTTCAATAAGTTGAGTTTGTAATTTAGCATTGCGCTCAATCGTCTCTAAGGCGCGATCAGTCACGGCATCGAATTTTTTGCGGCGGAGGAGGTTTGTCCAGCCCAGAATGGGATTGAGTGGAGAACGCAATTCATGAGAAAGAACTGCGAGGAACTCATCCTTGATACGGTTGGCAGTCTCCGCTTGCTCCCGTGCCACTTGCTCTCGGAGCAGCAATTGTTCCCGCTCAATTTCGGCACTCTTGCGCTCGGTAATATCCATCGACATACCTACCATTCGCACCGGGTTTTTAGCTGTGTCGTAAATAGTACGACCCCGTACTAATACCCAGTGCGTACTCCCATCTGCCCAGATATTGCGATATTCTACATCGTAATCTATATCGTTGGTGATCGACTGCTGAATAGCGTCAGACACCCAAGCTTGATCATCGGGGTGAATCTGACTTCTGAGTGTTTGATAGGAAAAATCAACGTCAGGGGACCAACCAAAATTGACGTTGCACTGCTCGGAAGTAGAGAAAACGTTCGTTTTGAGGTCAAGTTCCCAACAGCCAAGTTGAGCGGTTTTCAAAGCCAGTCTCAGCCGTTGTTCACTCTCTTGCAAAGCAATCTGGGCAAATTTGCGCTCAGATATTTCCGCACACAAGATCGCAATCCCACCATCCGGTATCGGATAAGTCCGTAAACTGTACCACTGATTCTGGACAGGATAGTAGTACTCGAACCGGATTGGCTTTCGCTCGCTCGCTGCCCGATTGAGGATAAGGTAAACTTCAGAATTCACCAAATCGGGGAAGACTTCCCAGAAATTTCTTCCCAACACATCTTCGCGTTGCATGCCGATTATTTCAGTTTGGCGATCGTTGATGTAGGTGTAGCACCAGTTGCGATCAAACGTCGTAAACCCATCGCGAATACTTGACAAAACGCCTTGCAAG
>JAQYWP010000083.1 GCA_029379285.1 Rhizonema sp. PD38 | reverse complement strand
ATCCAGAGAAGCTTTGGCAATTATTATGTGAAGGGTGTGATGTGACTGGAGAAGTTCCTCCAGAACGATGGGAGACGAATTCTTATTATGATCCAGATCCAGAAACCCCTGGAAAAATGTATACCCGTTCGGGAGGTTTTTTATCTCAGGTAGATCACTTTGAACCCCAATTTTTCGGGATTTCTCCACGAGAAGCAGCTGGTATGGATCCCCAACAGCGTTTACTCTTAGAAGTTTGTTGGGAAGCTTTGGAAAAAGCAGGAGAAGCTCCTGATAGGTTAGCTGGTTCTCAAACTGGGGTGTTTATTGGTATTACAGCAAATGATTATGCTCGGTTGCAATCTCAAGCTCTTGAACAAATTGATAGCTACTATATTACGGGAAATACTTTAAATGCAGCGGCTGGTCGGTTATCATATACACTGGGTTTTCAAGGCCCAAGTATGTCAATTGATACTGCTTGCTCATCTTCTCTAGTTGCTATTCATCAAGCTTGTCAAAGTTTGCGAAATGGGGAGTGTAACCAAGCTTTAGCAGGTGGTGTTAATCTGATTCTCTCTCCTGAAGTGACAGTTGCACTTTGTCGAACACGGATGCTTTCTCCTGATGGGCGCTGCAAAACCTTTGATGCAGATGCTGATGGCTTTGCTCGGGGAGAAGGCTGTGGAATTTTAGTCCTTAAGCGTCTCTGTGATGCACAGGCAGATAAAAATCATATCTTAGCTGTGATTCGGGGATCAGCAATTAATCAAGATGGAGCCAGTAGCGGCTTTACTGTTCCCAACTGCTCGGCGCAACAAACTGTTATTCGCCAAGCGCTCAAGAATGCGAAAGTAGATGTTTCTGAAGTGAGTTATGTTGAAGCTCATGGTACAGGTACTTCTCTTGGCGATCCTATTGAGGTGAGAGCTATAGCAGGGGTTCTAGGGAAAGGACGATCGCTCCAAGAACCTTTGAAAATTGGCACGGTAAAAACCAATATTGGTCACCTCGAATCAGCAGCGGGTGTTGCTGGGGTTATAAAAACTATCCTCCAGCTACAACATCAGCAAATTGTACCTCACCCACACCTTAAGCAGCTTAATCCCCACATTAATTGGAAAGAACTGCCTGTGGCTGTCCCTACAAAATTAGCTCCTTGGAAAGATATAAATGGACGGCGGATTGCTGGTGTTAGTGCTTTTGGAGCTAGTGGAACCAATGCTCATCTGATTTTAGAACAAGCTCCCACGACCTCGTTGCCTACCATTCCTGTAAATAGCACTGAGCGTCCTCTTCATGTTCTCTCTTTGAGTGCTAAAACCGAGCAAGCTCTTAAACAACTTGCTTCTGACTACGAGTTTCACCTGGCGACTCATCCCGAACAGTCCTTTGGTGATGTGTGTTTTACTGCTAACACAGGGCGTTCCCAATTCCCCCACCGTCTCAGCATTGTCGCCGCTTCCGCAGAGGAAGCACACGATCGCTTGGCTAGTTGGAAAGCTGGCGCTACCAATATTCTTGGTGTTTGGCAAGGTCAACAATTAGCTCAACCCAAAATCGCCTTTTTATTCGCGGGACAAGGTTCTCAACAAGCTGGAATGGGTAAAGAACTTTACAGCACTCAACCAACATTCAAAGCAGCGATAGACAAATGTGCAGAGATTTTACAACCAATTATAGATGTTCCTCTACTAGAATTACTGTGGGGTGAATCTTCCCATCTCTTAAACCAAACCGCCTACACCCAGCCTGCAATTTTTGCCATTGAATACGCTCTTTATCAATTGTGGCGTTCCTGGGGTATCCAACCGGATGCTGTGTTAGGGCATAGTGTTGGTGAATACATAGCTGCTTGTGTTGCAGGCGTGTTTAGTTTAGAAGACGGGCTGAAGTTGATTGCCATTCGTGCCAAGCTAATGCAGGCTTTACCAGCAGGCGGAGCAATGGCTGCGGTTTTGGTGGAGAAACACCAACTGTTAGAAACACTGGCTCACTACGCCGACGAGGTATCGATTGCTGCCTATAATGGTCCTAGTAGCTTTACTATAGCAGGACCTTTTGCTGCTGTGGAAGCTATCTGCCAATCCATAGTTGCTAAAGGAGGCAAAACGAAGCGCTTAAGCGTCTCTCATGCCTTCCATTCATCGTTGATGGAACCGATGTTAACAGAATTTGCAGCGATCGCAAGCCAAATCAACTATCATCATCCTCGGATACCGCTGATTGCTAATCGCACTGGAAAAGTTGCAAGAGGGGAGATTGCGACGCCGGAATACTGGGTAAGACATGTCAGAGAACCAGTGTTTTTTAATACAAGTATTAACACATTGCATCAAGAAGGATACGAGTTGTTTGTGGAACTCAGTACTAAACCCACTCTCTTAGGAATGGCGAGGCAATGTCTACCGGAAGGTAGGGAACTATGGCTACCTAGTCTGCGTCCAGGACAGTCAGAATGGCAAAGTTTGCTGTCAAGTTTAGGGCAATTGTACGCATATGGAGTTACAGTAAATTGGTTAGGTTTTGATGGTGACTATACTAGACTTAGAGTTATATTACCAACAGACCCCTGGCAACGTCAGCGTTACTGGGTCAAGTCCAAACCTAAGAATACAGAAAAGTCTTCGTTGCAGAAGCTACATCCACTTTTAGACAAACAGTTGCGATCGCCCCTGAGCAAAGACATTTTCTTTGAGTCTCGTTTTAGTACCAACTTGCTCAGCTTTTTGAGCGACCACTTAGTTTATAGTGAAGTGGTTGTGCCAGGAGCATGTCATTTGTCACTGGTATTGGCAGCAGCAGTAAGAACGTTCAAACATTCCGAATGCTTGTTGGAGAATGTAGTCTTTCCACAGGCACTGGCAATTGCTCAAGGTAAAGAGCGAATTGTACAATTAGTTTTGACTCCAGAAGAAGTAGATGTTGCATTTGAACTCATCAGCTTTGAAGAAGAGGAAGCGAATGATTGGGCAATCCACGCTAAGGGAAAAGTCTGTGCTACTCACAACCAACCACCAGTCGTCTCCCGTTGCGAAATTCAGTCGCGTTGCTCCCAGGAAATGGCAAGCAATCAACTTTACGAAGTTCTCAGAGAACGCAATATTGATTTAGGAACTAGTTTCCGTTGGCTTGATTCCATCCACTTGGGAGAACGAGAAGCACTCGGCTGTCTAAAAGTACCAACTACGATTACAGATGCAGGAGAATATGAACTACATCCCACTTTAATTGACTCTTGCTTTCAACTCTTTTTTACCATCACCCCAATTGAAGGGGAAGAAACCTTTATCCCTTTTAGCTTAGAGAAGTTCCAGTTTTACCAGCGTCCGAAGAGTGAATTGCTATGGTGTCACGCCAGTTTGCGATCGCTAGACACAATTGAAGCAGATCAAGTCATAGGCGATCTACAACTTTTTGATGAAAGTGGACAGCTGATTGCAGAAGTCACAGGTTTTGAGGGGAGAAAAGCCAATCGCCAAGCCGTACTGCGAAGCTTTCAATCCGACACTGAGAAATGGTTGTACCAAATTCAATGGCAAGCCCAACAGCATACCCAACCAACGGCGCATTCCACAAATCTCGAACCAGGTAGTTGGCTACTCGTTGCCAATCACCAAGAACAAGTGTTAAACATAGTCCAACAGTTACGTCAGCGAAATCAGCATTGTATCATTGCCATAATTGGCAACAGCTACAAACAATTAAACCAAGAAACCTATCAAATTAATCCCACCCAACCAGAAGACTTTAAGCAATTACTTCAAGATAGCCTTTACCAGCAACCTCCTTTACGCGGTGTCGTTCACCTATCTGGGTTAGAAGCATCGCCTCTCACAAAAGATGTGTCCTTGAATGCACTACTTGAAGCACAAACTGTAACTTATGCCAGTGCTCTGCATCTGTTACTAGCACTTGTACAGCAGACACCAGGATTAGAAACACCACGGTTATGGCTGGTAACACGAGGAACTCAAGCCGTAGGTCAACACCCACTTCCTCTGCAACCCGTACAGGCTGCACTATGGGGATTAAAGCGAGTCATTAACCTTGAACATCCAGAATTGTCTTGTACCTGCCTTGATTTACCTCTCGCTGTCAATCCAGAAGAAGATACTCAAATCTTGTTGAGTGAATTATTCTCGCTTGACAAAGAAAACGAGATCGCCTATAATAATGAAGGGCGTCATGTAGCAAGATTAAAACGCTATCGTCCACAGTCTAAAAGTAAAGCTTTTAAAATAGAACAAAACAGCACATACCTGATTACTGGAGGATTAGGTGCTTTAGGACTTAAAAGCGCTGAATGGCTTGTTGAGGAAGGAGCGCAGCATTTGGTTCTTGTAGGACGTAACCAACCTTCATCAGAAGCCCGAAACATCATTGCTCAGTTAGAACAAATCGGCGCAAATGTGCAAGTAGTAGTAGCAGATATCTCAGATACCTCCGCCGTTGCCGAATTGCTAGAGTTTGTTCGCTCGTCACTACCCCCGCTACGAGGAATTATTCACTCTGCTGGTATTACAGATGACGGTGCGCTCCGTCATCTCTCATGGGAGGGCTTTAGCCGTGTCCTTGAACCAAAAATTGCAGGTGCATGGAATCTACATTCCTTAACTCAGGACTTGACATTAGATTTCTTCGTCTGTTTCTCCTCTATTGCCTCATTAATTGGTGTTCCAGGGCAAGGAAGCTATGCAGTAGCAAATGCTTTTATGGATGCCTTGGCTTGCTATCGACAGGCTCATAGTTTACCAGGTTTGAGCATTAACTGGGGACCTTGGGCAGAGGTGGGAATGGCAGCCCGTTTAAAAAACCTGAACCAGAGTCGAATGGCAGCACAAGGAATGAGTCCCATTCCCACAGACAAAGGTTTGCAGGTACTCAGGGAGTTAATTGGACAACAAGCTTACCAAATAGGTGTCTTACCAATCAACTGGGATCAGTTCTTCCAGCAAGTTTCGGAAAATATTGACAAACTCTTCTTTGAAGCTTTCGCTCCCAAATTAGAGCAACCGAAAGCAGAAGAGAAAAATGTGTTAGAGGAGTTAAAAGCTACACCGAAGAATGAGCAACGAGCATTATTAAGCACTTATGTATGTCATCAAGTTGCAAAAGTTCTAGCTTTAGAATCATCACAGATTAATCCTCAGCAAGGATTCTTTGAGTTAGGTATGGACTCATTGACTTCGATGGAATTCAAAAATCGCTTGCAGAGAACTTTAGAGTGCCACATTCCTGATACTTTTGTTTTCAATTACCCAACAATAGAAGCTGCCGTTGATTATATTGCTGAAAAAGTGTTAGAGACAGAAATTTCATTGGCAACAAATGTTGACGATTCACTTATTGAATTCTCAGAAACTTTAGAAGAGTTATCTGAATTAGAAATCGCTCAAATGTTGGCTCTCAAACTTGAAGCTTTAGATTAGGGTTAGCTGTTGGCACTGGCGGTTTGATTTTTTATCTCACCTGAAGAGGCAAAGTTTCTGATAATTTTTACGTAAGTAAGGAGAAGTATGATGAATGCAAATAATAACAGCACAGATAACCGTGCCTTACTAACCAAAGCTTTGGTAAAGTTAGAGAAATTGCAAGCTAAAGTCAATACTTTGGAAAATGAAAAAAGTGAAGCGATTGCGATTATTGGAATGGGTTGTAGATTTCCCGGAGGAGCTAATGATTTAGAGAGTTTTTGGCAAGTCTTAAGGGATGGAGTAGATACTACTACTGAAATTCCACCTGATAGATGGAATATTGACACATTCTATGACCCAGACCCAAACACAGTAGGAAAAATTTATACTCGCAATGCTTGCTTTTTAGAGCAGGTTGATCAATTTGACGCTTCATTTTTTGGGATTTCAGCCCGTGAAGCAGTTATGTTAGATCCACAGCAGCGTTTATTGCTAGAAGTTAGTTGGGAAAGTTTGGAATGTGCTGGTTTAGCTCCAGAAAAGTTGCGAGATAGTCAAACTGGTGTATTTGTCGGGGTTATGACTCAAGACTATACTCAGGTTGTTGGCAGTGAACCAAATAACGCAGACATTCATACAGCTACTGGCTTGGGTTTGTGTGCAGGTGCTGGTAGGTTAGCATATTTCTTGGGTTTACACGGACCGACTTTAACTATTGAAACTGCTTGTTCCTCTTCTCTTGTTTCGGTTCATTTGGCTTGTCAAAGTCTACGCTTGAAAGAATGTAGTCTTGCTTTGGCTTGTGGAGTTAACCTTATTCTCCACCCTTATATGAGCGTTATTGAATCTCGTGCCCGAATGTTGTCACCCGATGGACGTTGTAAAACTTTTGATGCGAGTGCAAATGGTATGGGGCGAGGAGAGGGTTGTGGTGCGATCGTTCTCAAGCGGTTGTCTGATGCTATTGCAGATAATGACAATATTCTTGGTTTGATTCGTGGTTCTGCGGTTAACCAAGATGGACGCAGTAGTGCTTTAACTGTACCCAATGGAGTTGCTCAGAAAAAACTCATTCGTCAAGCGCTTGCTGCCAGTAATATAGATGCGGCTGATATCGATTATGTAGAAGCCCATGGAACAGGAACATCTCTTGGCGATCCTATTGAAGTTGAAGCCTTGGGTGAGGTTTTTGGCAGCAACCATACCCAAGAACGCCCACTTCTTATTGGTTCGGTGAAAACAAATATTGGACACCAGGAAGGAGCAGCAGGTATTGCTGGCTTGCTCAAAGTACTACTGGCGCTCCAAAAGGAAGAAATTCCTCCTCACATTCACTTTCAAAAACCTAATCCCCGTATTGCTTGGGAAAAGTTGCCGATAAAAATTCCCGTTGAGCCTACACCTTGGCGTCAGGGAGAAAAATCTCGTTTTGCTGGAGTGAGTGCTTTTAGTTTAGTTGGAACCAATGCTCACGTTGTTTTAGAAGAAGCACCTACCTTTCCAGATACTACTGCAAACATTACGGAGCCTCCCTTCCACCTCCTCACCCTTTCAGCTAAAACACCGGAAACTCTTAAACAACTAGCTGAGCGTTACCAATTTCATCTTGAGGCTTATCCACAACAATCCTTTGCTGATGTTTGTTTCACGGCTAATACCGGACGTTCTCATTTCCCTTATCGCCTCAGTATTGTCGCCGCTTCTGCAACTCAAGCCCGTGAGCAACTTGTTGCTTGGGTAGCGGGTGAAACTGACATTCATGGAATTTATGACAAGCAATCACCTGCTGCGGTAGCCAAACCTAAAGTTGCCTTTTTGTTTGGTGGGCAAGATTCACAGTACTTAGGTATGGGGCAAGAACTTTACGAAACTCAGTCAGTATTTCGTGCTACTTTCGACCACTGTGAAGAAATTTTACATCCTTATTTTAATGTTTCCCTGTTTGAACTACTTTGGGGTAAATCTTCTTACCTGCTGAATGAGTACATTTATATTCAACCGTCTCTGTTTGCTTTGGAATACTCCCTTTACCAATTATGGCTTTCTTGGGGTATTCAACCAGACGCTGTGTTCGGTGATGATATGGGTGAATATGTTGCTGCTTGTGTAGCGGGAGTGTTTAGCTTAGAAGATGGGCTAAAATTAATGGTTGCACATGCCCGATACATGCAATCTTTACCGCTAATTAATCCGCTTGCCACGAATTTTACGGAAACTTCTCCACTACTGGTTTTTTCTCATACTGAATCATCGGCAGTTAGTACTGATAATATTTCTCATTCCCTTACCCGTGGATATTCTATTAACACGGTTTACAAATTGCCAATAGCACAAAAGCAAGCTTTCTCTCCTGCATTGCTTGAGCCATTACTAGCAGAGTTTGAAGCAGTTGCTCGTGAGATTAACTATCATCTACCGTGTATTTCTCTAATTGCCAATCGCAATGGGCAATTGGTTGATCAACAAATTGCTACTCCCGAATATTGGCTAAATCAACTTGGAGAGTCACTGCAATTAGATGCTAGTATTCAAACTTTACATCGCTTGCGATACGAGTTGTTCGTCGAAGTTAGTCCAGGGAGTACATTATTACAGAAAATCCAGCAGCGATCGCTAAAAGCAAAAAGAGTTTGCTTACCCAGTTTATCTTCAACAAACTCTGAATGGCAAACTTTATTAACAAGTTTAGCAAACTTGTATATATACGGTTTCAAAGTAGATTGGTCAGCTTTATACTCGAACTATTGCCGACGTAAAGTGATATTACCTACTTACCCTTGGCAACGTGAACACTACTGGATTGAAACCACCGCGAACGATAGCCAACTAAAAAACTCTTCTCAAGTCGTTGAAACACCAATTATACGTCTGCTGAATCAAGGTAATACTGAAGAGTTGGCCCAAGAGCTTAAAAAAGTTTCTACTTTCTCACCAGAACAAATTGTACTTCTGCCAGAAGTACAATTTGTTCTGGTTCAACAGCATCAAAAGCATCTGCCAGAAATAGCAAACCAATTTTTAGTAGCAGATGCATCAATGGAACAGGAGTCTAAAATTTTAGAGAATTTAGAGAGAGCAGCCAATCGAGATGAAATATTAAAGTTATTGACTAACTATGTTTTACAACAAATTACCAAAGTTGTCAAATTTGACGCTAATAAAACTATTGAGTCAGAACAAAGTCTGATTGATTTAGGTATAGATTCCATGATGCTATTAGAAATAAATAGTCTCATTCAAAAAGACCTCAAAGTTTCTGTTTCCCTAGAGACGTTTCTCGAAAATGCCAATATAATTCAAATAGCAGAAGAATTGACAAACAAAGTTATGGAGCAATATGCTTGGTGTTAAAGAAGTTTATTCATTACAGCAGTTTTCAGCTAATTAGGGCACAAACAGCGCTTTCTTCTTGGCGACGAACACGTGAGATAAAGAAATGTGGTTCAGTTACTTAAAAATAGCTGTAAGGTAGGTGAAGTTTTTTAGGGGAGTGAAATGATATTACTCTCCTGCTCAAAAATTGGAGTTTAGACTAGTTTCCGGTGCGAAACTAAATTTCCAAAAAATCAGGATACAGATTTAAGATGTTTCCAGGAACTTAAAACCTGCTTTTTATGCTTTATAGAATGAGCCTTCTAAGTTTCGCACCGTGAAGTCTAAACTCCAGTCAAAAAGGCCACTCATACAAAATCTAGCTACACAAGCAATGTTAAAAGAAAGATTATGACATATTTAAACGAACTCAAAGAACTTGTTTTGCTTCACGCCCGAACACAAGGGCTATCTTTTGAGTACAGCAAATCTATCTTAGAAAGAATCACTAGTGAAGAAGGAAATAAACCTGGTTCATGGGTTTATGAATGGTCGAAAGAAGCACCTTTACTTCAAAAGAAAGCACGGTGGTTAGAATCAGCACAACTTTACAATTTAGCTCGTTTCCCTTTTATCCAATCAAACGCACACATGGAGGCTCATCAAGCTTGTGTTAAGTCTTTTAACGAATGGTTATTGACGAAACCGAATACGCGGAAACTAGAGATCAAGACGGAGCAAGGAGCTTTTAAAGCCTATTTTACAAGTGGTTCTGAGCAAAAAAAACTTCCTTTACTCGTAGTTTGTGGTGGGATTGTCTCTATTAAAGAGCAATGGGCTGCCTTTATAGAGAATGCAAACGCTTTGGGAATGGCGATCGCGCTTGTAGAAATGCCAGGAGTTGGAGAGAACAAAATGGTGTATGAACCAACTTCATGGAAGATGTTCTCCATACTGCTAGATGAACTAAGCCAACTTGCAGATGTTACTCACACCTATTTAGTGGCTTTAAGCTTTAGTGGTCATATGGCTATTCAGTGTGCACTCGCAGATAAACGCATTAAACAGATTACAACTGCTGGAGCACCTATTCACCACTTTTTTACAGACCAACGATGGTGGTGGCAAGTTCCCATCACAACAAAGCGGGTTCTCGCTCATCTGATGGGCGTTGATATTGAAAATCTGTTCACAGCCATTTCACCAATGGCGCTTTCCCAAACAGAATTAGAATCTTTAGCTATTCCATTAAATTACATCTTCAGCCTTCGTGACGAAATTATTCCTATGTCAGAAAAAGGATTTTTAGAGCAGTACAGTTCTCAACTCAAATTAAAGATATTTAATGATGTGCATGGCTCCCCTTCTCACATCAAAGAAGTCAAATTTTGGATTCTCCTTTCTCTACTTAAAAACAGAGAAAAATTTGCTGTTCAAGTCAAGCTATTCCGTGTAGTATTATTTATGCTACAAATAAAGCACATCTTAAAGCTGAGAATCCAAAATCTATATTTATTATTAAGTAATACAATAAATATATGTTTAAGCTAATAAATAATGTATAATATGATTAAAGCTACCAGATTATTCAGAGCTTTTAAAAAGAAAGGCAGTTTAAGGTAGTATATATCAGTTTTAACCTAGTAATAAAATGAGTTTTGAATATCTCTATTTACAGATATTGTGTGAGAAATATTTAAACTCAAAAATAGACTAGTTAATCACTTTATACAAAGCTTTGGACGGAAAATTATCTTAACTTTGTTGAATGATAAGAGTGGTCACTACAAATTTAATCTTCATTAAGATATACAAATGTAGTAAAGCTAATCAAGATAGTTTTGATATATAAAAATCTTCTTTTGTCCTGATATAACTGTATAAAGCTTGAGAAAATAAATGTCTGCTTCAATATCAATTCGTTTCTAGGAGTACTAAAATGTTTCGTATGCAACTTCACACTGACATAACAATACATGCTTCTGCTGAGGAAGTGTGGCAACATCTTACAAATTTTGCAAATTATCCTGAGTGGAATCCATTCATTCTCCGGGCAAGTGGAAATGTTAACTATGGCTCCAAATTAAATGTTTTTATTCAACCACCTGGTTCTAAAGGCATGACATTCAAACCCATAGTTATCAAAGTAGAACCAAATGAAGAATTTCGTTGGTTAGGAAAGTTTCTACTCCCTAAACTTTTAGATGCAGAACACATTTTTCAAATCGAACAAACTGGTCCAAACAGTGTAAGATTTTTTCAGAGTGAGCTTTTTTCAGGATTGCTTGTTCCTATATTTAAAGCAAGCTTACAAAGTAATTCACGCGATGGTTTTAACGCGATGAATCAAGCATTAAAAGCTCGTGTCGAGCAAGCTGTAAAATTTAAAAGTAGAACTCTTTAGGGACTTCAAAATTAAAAACACTCTATTCCCACCGTAAATTTATTTAAGTCTTTTCAACTCCCCTCCTCTTAACAAGTATAGATTTTTTACACTTACATCTGGAATGGGATGAGACTAAGTAAACACGGGGGAAAGATAGACAAGGAAGAAACATATATTCTATATATATATTTATCGTCATTTTGGCGTAAAAAAAACTTCCTTGTTCTCCAAGTCTTGCAGACACCCAAAAGTAAAAAACCTACACCTATCAGCTCCCGGAAGCAGGGGAAGAAAAAACCAATTGTCTATCAACTCTTAACTGAACTGCCTCTCGACTTCCCCAAATCAAGAACTCATTCCTAAACAAATAAATTCGTACGCTCCGTAACGTATTGGCTCCCCTCCTCGCTTCATACAAGCCAAAGTTTACTAAATTTGGAGAATAAATCAATGCAACAACTAACAAAACCCAAAAAGGTCGTCATAATTGGAGCAGGCTTCCGAGGTATCACAGCAGCAAAAATCTTTCAAGATGCTGGTATAGAATTTGTCATTCTCGATAAGAACAGTGCGACAGGAGGAGTTTGGAGAACCTTTGCCAACCAGTTAAGCTACGTACAAATACCTGAGTCAGAGTATCGTTTTGATATGGAGTACCCAAATGGATTGCCGAGCGAATTTACACCTCGGGATGAAATCTTAGCTCATGCTGAACGCTTTGTCAAAACTTATGGAATAGGTAAAAACATCCTCTTTAAAACAGAAGTCTTTTCAATAGAAGATATATCTAATGGCAGATATCGTGTACATTACAAACAGGATGATTGCAACAAAGCATTAGAAGTAGACGGCATCTACTATGCTGGTGGTAGACTATTTGAACGACGTACAGTTTGCTTTCCGGGAGAAGAGAACTTTCAAGGTTTAGTTCGCTACGGAATCTCAGATGACATAGTTCCCTCTGAGTACCATGGTAAAAAAGTTGTGATCATAGGTTGCGGTGCTTTCGCGATGGAAAATGCTCGCACTGCCCTGACTAACGGTGCTACACACGTCACCATTCTCGCCAAGAAAATAAATGTAGTCTTACCACGCATGGTAATGTTTTGGGTTAATTCCATGAGACTAGCTCCTATAGCTCCTTTATTAAAAATGAGCTGGAAAATGTACGATTGGGCAGGAACGGATTTTATGAAGGAGAATTTAGATGGTTTTTGCATTAATCAAAGGACAGTTCCTATAATTTCAGATTTCATTTTCTTAG
The DNA here is from genome assembly GCA_029379285.1 of Rhizonema sp. PD38. GTDB lineage: Bacteria > Cyanobacteriota > Cyanobacteriia > Cyanobacteriales > Nostocaceae > Rhizonema. The sequence goes on along the minus strand of JAQYWP010000083.1, from coordinate 2,258 downwards.
GGCATAAGGTTGGGAAAGTAGAGTTTAAAAAAGGAAGTATTGACTTTATAGACAGAAATAGCATCGTTACTAATGAAGGAAGTAGAATAGAAGCAGACATTGTTCTTAAATGTGTTGGTTTTGAAGGGCAGATGAGTTCCTTTAAAAAGATTTACCCTCAATTTGAAGCCGTGAATTGGATTTGGGTTAACAAGAAAAATAATTTTGCTTTGGATCAAGATCCCGAATTTGGCATGACTACGAAAAAAACCAAGCTCATGACGAGCGGAAGTACGCTGTTACTAACAAAGATAGCTGCTAGAATCTTTGCTATGAGCTTAATAGAGCCAAGCAAGTTTGAGCAGGTTATGTCTGTGCTGCCAGAAAGCGAAACTGCTGGGTATGACATTCCTTATCACATGAGCGCACTCTCGAAACTCATTGCCAATAAAGATATTAAAAAGTTTCTTTTACGTCTATCAGCTAAAAAATCGAAATCCATGATAGAGAAAGGAGGAAATGGGAAATACTTTGAGTTTTGCAAGCGTGAATGGAAAGAGCATTGTGATGCTTTGGGAGTTGACGAAATGGAATATCCATTCTCTTATCCTTGGTGGATGTTTCTCTGGGAAAATTGGCAGCAGTTGGTGAATCGGCTGTTTCTTGCAGTCTTACCAGAATTAAACATCGTGACAGATGTTCAACCTCAAGAAGTTGAATGGTCTTTCATGAGTGTTGAGCCGTAATTATATCATAGGTTAAGTATGCGCTTGGAAAACCCGACAAATCCCGATACATGTTGGGTTTTGCTTCTCGAATTAACCTCAATAAACGTCAGCTTTCGCCAAAACCTATGCAGTGTTGGGATAAAATCTAACTAAATATTGACAAATGGTACCGGAGTTTCAATCTATGGGAATTTTAAACAAACTATCCATTCTTGCCATTGAAATATCGTTTTTATCTTTAGGATTTACCACCGTAGCCCAAGCTGCCTCTTTCATAACAACAGATAACTTACAGAATAGAGAAGGTAATTCCTCTCTTGGTTTTCTTGTTCCATTTCCGTCACGGTTTCAACAGGTTTATAGTAATTCACAGTTTGGATCTAAACCTTTAGAAATTTCTCAAATTGCTTTGCGTCCTGATGCTGAAGTCTCAGAACCTTTTGATTTTACAATTGGAGATATCCAGTTTTACTTATCCACAACATCGCGAAACCCTGACGAATTGAGTAGTCATTTTGAGGAAAATCTTGGCTCTGACTACACACAGGTTTTTGATGGAGAATGGAAAATAAGTTCTAAAAATATTGCATCATCAGGAGGAATTAAAAATTTTGATATTGTTCTTAATTTCCTGAAACCATTCATCTATGATCCTACAAAAGGTAATTTATTACTAGAGTACAAAAAGTTTACACCAGAAATTACAGGTAGTAAATTTGATAGCGAATTCGTTTTTGATGATTCAATATCTACAGAAATTGCAGCTGGTGATGCAAATGCACTTAATGCTGCTCCACAGTTTAGTTCTACTCTTGGATTAGTAACACAATTTAAAGTAACTTCAGTTCCTGAACCTTCATCATTATTATCTAGTACATTAATTGTTACTTTTTTAAGTGTTGCTACGTTAAAATTCCAGAGAACACGGCGAAAAAAAGAAGTTTCTCTTCCGCTACTTTCCATTTATAAATCTTCAACACCACACTGTTTCAAGAATTAGTTCAACTAGATTATTCCAATAGGTTCAAAATTTATGTCTACATCAACTCAAACTCTACTTGCATCTGTACAAAATCAAATAGGAACTGATGAAATTCAAAAGGGCTTTAATCTTCTTGGCTTAAAAGTATCAGAGTCGGAGTTAAATGAACTTCAGCATGGAAATGCTATTTCGCTTGAAAGTAGAAAACTTAGTGAAATTGGTTCAGTTCTTATTCTTGCAGAAGCTCTTTCATCATTGCACTCAGTCAAAAATATTACGTTCCAAGATTTACCAAAAGTTGTTACAGAATCTTTAAACTGTTCTGGAATTCCAGTCCACCGTTGGAATGATGATATACTTGGTAAGTGTTACCTTCTTCTAACTTTATTAGAAGGCAAACCAGCATTTAAAATATCACTTCAAAACTAGCATAAATCTGGCACTCTATCAAGGCAACTTTGATGGGTTAGATAAATTTTAGATTGAGAAGGCACCGGAAGTTCTTGGTAGGCCAATACGGTTCAGATAAGACGAAGAAGAATTCAGGAGTCAGGAGCCAGGAGTCATTC
>JAQYWP010000754.1 GCA_029379285.1 Rhizonema sp. PD38 | reverse complement strand
TGGCTCAAATCTACCGTAAACGTTGGAAGATTGAAACTTTATTCCAGATTTTGACTGAAATATTTAATTGTGAAATTAAGACCCTCGGTTATCCTAAAGCTGCTCTGTTTGCTTTTTGCGTTGCCTTGGTTTCCTACAATATCCTTTCTGTTATCCTAGCTGCTTTGAGAAGTATTCATGGCATTAAAAAAATTGAGCTTGAAGTGTCCAGCTATTATCTCGCTGATGAAATTCGCGGAACTTATCGTGGCATGATGATTGCAATTTCCCCAAAGGAATGGAAGGTTTTCGCAAAAATGAATCTACTTGAACTGACCAATATACTTCAAGATTTGGCAGCTAACGTTAATTTACTTGTTTTTGTGTCCCATCCTCGCACACCAAAAAAGACCAGAAGGGCATTAAAACGCACTCGTCCTTCCAAACGACCTCATGTTTCTACAGCTAAAATTCTATCCCAAAAATAATCCAAAAACAAACACCTTGAAAGGGCTGGTCCTAACCATATATCCTAACGCTAAACAACGGTTATTCTATCGAATTACTTTTGTTTATAGTCAACAGGGTTGCCTCCGGCAACAGGGCGATACGGAAGCGCGTCCGATCCCACGAGCCGCACCTGTGACAACGGCGACTTTATTCTGCACTCGGTTACTCATGATGCCACCTCCGTTACCACTGGCGCTTTTGCTTTGGCATAGCAAGCATCAAGCAAGGCGCGATCAGCCACTGATGAAAGGTTACGGTATCTCCTCAGCTATCACTACTGATATTAAATAATATAGTATTAAATAAATATCTCAGTAATAGAATTGAACAAGTGTAGAGTCATGCCGATCGCGCCATGCTTATTTGAGTTGCTTCCCTGACGTTCGGCTGAGGATAATCGATTGGACATTTCCCAGTTACTCATTGGAATTTCTCCTTGAATTGGTAAGCGATAGCGGGTTTCACTTGCACCAGTCAAAAAAAACTCTTTAGTGGAGAACTAAAGTCCTAAAAACCGATTGACAAACAGTAGATTTTATTTTATAGTATTGCATATATCTCAAAAGTAGTAATCTACTTTACCGACAATATTGAAGTGGCTGTAATTCAATAATGCCAAAAGCGATAAGTGTAAACAGAGATCTTAACAATGAAACATTGCGAAGGAAGCCTTAAAGGAGTTGGAGGACTAAACCTTTATTACCAAAGCTGGCATCCACTTGCTAATCCATCTGCAATCGTACTGATTATACATGGGTTAGGAAGTCATAGTGGTTTGTTTAGCAACGTAATTGAGCACCTCGTCAAAGCTGGATATGCTGTCTATGGATTGGATTTGCGTGGGCATGGACGCTCACAAGGTCAGCGAGGACATATCAGGACTTGGTCTGAGTTTCGAGAAGATCTAAAAGTCTTCCTCAAATTGATTGAGGTACAACAGCCGGGATGCCCACGCTTTCTTTTAGGTCACAGTTTGGGTGGGGCGATCGTTCTAGACTATGTTCTCCGCTTTCCCACCGCTGTTCAGGGTGTGATTACGATGGCTCCACCCTTGGGACGGGTTGGTATTTCACCCGTCAAATTGACCTTAGGGCGCACACTTTCACAGGTAATGCCACGCTTCGCACTTAATACTGGTTTTGCTGGCAGTAAAGCTTCACGCGATCAGAACGTGCTGGCAACCTTCACTCAAGATCGACTCATGCATTCTCGGGGCAGCGCACGTCTGGCGACAGAGTTTTTAGGCGCGATCGCTTGGATTCAATCCCATGCAAATGATTTACTTGTACCCATCTTGATTCTTCATGGTGGAGCCGATCAAGTAGCTCTCCCTGAAGGTAGTCGTGTCTTCTTTCAAAAGATTGACTTTCCCGACAAAGAGCATCACGAATATCCCGAAAGCCGTCATGCCCTTCATCGGGATCTCGATTGTCAGGAAATGTTAGCAGACTTAGAAGATTGGCTGGAAAGGCATGTCAAAGGAGGAACTCTACTCCCGTTCAGACGGCGATCAATGCCAGACGAATATATGTTAGGTTGAGAGTTGAGTTTTACACCCAATTCATACTTTTTTGAATTTACTTTACGAAACTTCTACCTGTTCTACCTATGTACTCTGTACTTGGTCTAGTTCTGGTAAATTTCGTCCTAAAATCATCACTATTACCATCATTAATAAACTCGTTACCATAATGATGTATAGACTTACACTCTACTGCCATTGATGCTTTTGACTGTGCTAATCCTGGATTAGGAAGTAGTCCTAATGACAACCCCCAGATGTCATTAAGATAGCTAAACCATAGGCTAATTTGGTTTTTAACATGAGATAGAAATTCGCCTCCGTAATAGGCTACAACATAACTTTGTAATTCGCGGTATCCATCGCAGAATAAATTTGACCTTTGAGGTGCATATTAGCTGTGAGTCAGTACCACAGATCCAGAAAGGTACTTATGAAATGGTGGATAAATGCCTGATGCAGGGAGCGGATGAGATTGAAAAGTTATTAGTATCATCCCCATCCCTCTTGGTTATAATTATTGTGTTGGTATTGTCCTGGTTTAATTGCCATAGAATGATCCTCCAGGACCGGTTCCGTATATGGGACCAATTGGCGGAGCAGATGCAGGAGCAGGCTGAGGTTCTGGTCGTCTGTTAAAACTGTTCTCTCTTTCTCGAAGCCATATCTCTTCACTAGAAGAGCGTTGTGGTGACGCTGCTGAGTTTCCAGAACTCGTTCCTGCGCCAAATATCGTTATTATTCCTCTGATTATTGCTTCTTGTCTAGCCCGTCTCTGAGCAATATATTCCTTTTGTTGTTGTGGAGTAAGACTTTCAAAGTACTTTCGTTCTTGTTCACGTGTAGCGGCGGCGGCAGCTACACGTTCTTGTTGTTCTTTTTGATACGCTTCCATACGTTGCTGCCTTTCCCTTGCGGCATTTTCTTGCCGTTCGAGACTTTCTTGCCTTCTTTTTTCGCTAGCCCTTGCGGCATTTTCTTGCCGTTCAAGACGTTCAAGTCTCCTTTTTTCATTAGCGGCTCGCTGTGCTGCACGCTTTTGCTCACAGTCGCCTCAACGGGAGCCAGTGCTGTTCGCGGAGCGTCTCCGCTCCTGAGAAGACGGGTTTCCCGTCGCAGGATAAGAGCGTTGGGGAACCGAACGTAGTTCGCCCGGAGGGAAACCAATGCCAGATGCCTACGGAGGGAAACCCTCCTGGAGCACTGGCTCCTCCTTACGACTTCTCTGTTGCCCGGCGCAGGCTCGACAGTCACGCATCTGCCCGCGCCAAGAACGCTCCTGTATTAAGTTTTTTCGATTGACAGAGAAAATAAAATCATCTTACAAATATGCAACACCTAGAATTACTATTACTCAGGCTGAATCAGTGAAGAACGCAGATGCAGTCTGAGAAAGCGTAGCCAGCACAACCAAACTTTAGCAGGTTGGTCAAAGAATGTAAAAATATCGCCAAAGCCTACGTTAGTTTTTTGATGGTGAAGCCAGTGTTGCTCAGGAGTTGTGATGAATATAATCTGACACAAAAAATTCACGAACTTCGGAGTTTGCCAACCGATAACACTGGTGTGTCTCCACCACACATGAAACTGACCGAAAAGCATTCCAAAAACTATGCCGACGGGAGAAAAAGTCCATAAAACGAATGCTACCAGTAGATACGGTACAGCACCCAGAAAACCATCTAAAAGAACTAGGTAATTGAACTTCAGGATAGCGTAGTGACGAAATTCTTTCTTTGCAGAGTGGTGTGTTTTCAGGTGGAGGTGACCAAAAGCATGTTCGGGTACGTGGTAGCAGAAGGTAGAAAGAAAGTCGCCAAAAAATAGTAATAGCCAAGCCACAATTATAGCCTCAAACATTTTTACACCTTTAGTATGGAGAGAAAGCTATTTCTTTATAGCCAAAAGCAAGCATCCCGTACATATACGGGCTATCACGGTTGGCTGGTAAAACTTTTTTTATAATCCGCAGCATTCCCTGACTGTTACCAGAATTTCTGTAGTGGTATTGGCAGATATGCAGCAAGACTAAATCGCGTTTAAAGGATTCAGCGATCGCTTCGTAATGAGCGTAAACGCGTTAGCGATCTTCGTTAGCGAGTCTTCTCCCAAGGGGAGACGCCAGGCTGGATCTGTCTCAACTGCTTTCAGGATAACTTGGGAGTCGTTTCCAACACTAAGTAATATCATGTTCGGTAAATGAGTTATAAATAAAAGATAGGTTCGTAGTTGCGCTTTAGCGCTACAAAAGTTTGAGAGCAAACATTATTATAAGTGTTCAAGCGAATATGATAGAATTGCCCGAAAAAGCCATTGATGGCATTCACCGCTTCTAATGAATCAGTGGTGAGTTCTAATTCTTGAGAATCTGTTAACATGGTTGTTTCCAAAAGATTACACGGCTACAACTACTGATTTCTGGATACCAAACTTTTAAAGCAACTATAAGTTTATCGATTTACCGTATTTTATCTATTTAGTATATTTGCACAGATACCATAAAAAAGCAAGCGATAGTACATAAGTCTACAGACAATTCCTTACTTCCCAAATTCAAACTGTCTAAAGTTGCTTTTGAAACAGGGCAGTGATGCATCAGTAGTCTGTCAATAAATAATACTAGGACTTACGAAACTGGTACACAGGGCGACAGGTTGCGAACTTAGGTGATTTCCGAGAACTAAATTACCGGAATTATTAATGGTAAACTCCTCTGTAG
>JAQYWP010000753.1 GCA_029379285.1 Rhizonema sp. PD38 | reverse complement strand
CAATGAAAACCGTTCTTAAGCAAGCAGCGTCCTAATGAATACGGCTACGACTATATTTGTGAAAATCTCAGGCTAAGATTCCCGACTTCGTAAGAGTTGTCGAGAATCTTATTGTTCAGAATAATTTAGGAGCGAAATAACTACTACTGGATGCAGTACAAACCGCTCAAAATCTTGAAAAGACTCAGAACGAGTCTTTTTCTATGAGGATGCTTGGTCATTTCTATGTATGTTGTCACTTTAAGACATAGATCCCCGACTTCGTAAGAGTTGTCGGGGATCTTGAATTGGGCTGCATAACAGAGGATATTAACTGAACGTTTTGCCTTTTTTGGCAACATAGCTGCATAATTGTGCAACCAACTTTTCCAACTTTAGCATACAAATTTGCATTAAAGGTAAATGCATTCTTCAACTGTATTTCCTTATTGTATTAACAATCCTGAGATTACTTCGATAGGACATACACCGCAGTTATTCGATAGAGAGACATAAATGAAAAAAGCCGCTATCTCTGTTGCATCATTTTTAGTTCACGTATTAATAAGACTTACGCAACTGGCACATCAGCAGCTTTTTTTCTAATGGTTATAGAGTAAGCTCTATAAATTCAAATCCATGTTTTTGCATATGCGACACTTATAGATCAAGTATTGAGTGTTCGCTATCAAATTTAGAAGCCGTTGACCAATAGAGCAGCACGACAGACTTTTGTGGCTCATGATCTTGTGCCACAAAATTTAGTAGTTATCAAACTCCTAACATTCACGTACTTAACAACAATATTCTCACAGGTTTTACAAGTATACATTTATGCAAAGAAAAAGGCTACTTAATTTCATTGCTTCCGGAACGCTAGGAGCGATCGCGCTAGTAGGAAACACTCCGCAAAGCCAAGCATCTAATATAGAAGATCCACACGCTTATGCGGTTGAACGATATTACGGTACTATTACTGGAGCATATGCATCGTCTCATACATCTGTAGATGACTTGTATTCACCTTCCACTGACCAAAACCCAATTCAAAGTATTAATAAAGAGATGTGGCTGCATTTGAGTGCAAAAGGAACTGATGAGTGGGTGGAAGTTGGAGGAAAAAAGGGATTTGAACGTTTAAATTGGACTTCAAATTCAAACCAGATGGCAAACTGGACAGGATTTTTCTTATCGTTTCAACTTTGTGATAGTAGTGGAAAGTGTTCTTATCACGCAAGCCCATACACTAAATCAGGCGGATATCATGGAAATCATTCTTACGAGATTGACAGAGACGCCACAAATACAACTACTTGGAATGTTTATATCGATGACGCTTTAGCAGGACAATTCTCAACGATTCACCAAACAGGTGTTGCAGTTGATATTGGAATCGAGAATAAGGACACTACAAACTCATTCGTAAGTGGGACTTGGTTAGAAAACATTAATGTGCGTGACACAAATAATCTCTGGACGAGGCTAACCTCTATGCAGAATATAGATACCAACACAGTTAATGAGATTTATTCCACATTTACCTATGATTATCTGCACAACAATAATTACGTCAGTCTGTACCACCCATAACATTCAGGAAGTCGAGTAATGTTTAATAAAATGTGCATTTTATTGTTAACCACGTCTATTTTGCTAGGCTTGGGAACCGCTAGAACTCTGGTTGCTCAGCAGACTCTCACAGAATCATCTAACAAATCAGTAGAACCTACTTCTGATCCAGGAATAGATCCTGCAGAAGTGCAAAGAAGCGATTCGCCAAATCCAAGACCATTAGACAATTCCTCTACCAATGTCAGTAGTCTCTTGACCAAGGAAGACATCATGGCTAAAGCAGGGAAACTTCCCGCTAATGCAATCGATGGTGGAGCTGAGCTTACTACTATGGGGGAATTTCATCGTCACCGCCACAAAATTTTAACACATGAGCAGGCAACACTAAATCGTCAGGTCTGGGTCAGGAAGGCTAGTTTCCCCAAAGGTCTTACAACAGACTATGGTACTTACAACAACGCCACAGCCTATAAAACCTATGACGCTCAAACAGGTGAGTACCTTGGCTTTGATATTGACTTTCATGCAGGGGACTTCACGCCAGCAGCAAAGCGCTTTTAGATATAGATGTGACTTTTCGAGTCAGCCACATAAACCTATATTGATGCAAATTCATTAGAAGCACATCTTGAAGCTGGACGTTCCTTTAGCTTAGTAGAGGTTAAGCAAATTGCCTTTAACCTCTTAGAAATTCTGGCGTTGCAGAATAGGGGATGAAAATCGAACCGCCCTTCGGGTTCACCAGTCGCCTACGGCGGGAAACCCGCCTGCAGCGCTGGTTCACCAAGACGCCAAGGACTCCAAGAATTGAGTTGTTTGATTAATAGAGGAAATAAAATCATCCCGCAATTATGCAACTCCGAAATTCTTACTTACTTGCATCAACACAAGCCACCAATTATTCATCGAGACATTAAACCCGGCAATATTCTGCTCACTAACCGTTCACGTTCAGAAAATAGTGTAGGTCAAGTGTACTTAGTAGATTTTGGTTCAGTGCAAAATTGTGCAGCATTTGGAGGCGGAACTTTTACAACTGTGACATGATGCATCTAATTTATAGCAAATGTATCAAAATTTGGTAATGTGATAGAGGGAACTGTGTTTAAGTAGAGGAAATAGAGTGAGTTAGGCAAAAACTTGCTCTAAAATATAAACTTTTTTGAAAAGAAATCTGTTATGAAAAGCCGCTCGCGTCACAAATCCAGTGTCCGTCGCTTTCTCGGAATTCTATTTTTGTGCAGTCTTATTTTGTGTTTGTGCTTAGGACAATCCGCTCAAATAGTCACAGCACAATCTACCGATGCTCCGCAATTAGTACAACAAGGAATTGAACGGTACAAAGCAGGAGATTTTAGAGGCGCGATCGCACCTTGGCAAACAGCTTTAAAGTTTTACCAAAATCATAATCGTGCCAACGCAGCTATTGTTAGCGAAAATTTAGCAAGGGCATATCAGCAGTTAGGGGAGAGTAAAGAAGCACTCTCGTATTGGGACAAAGTGATAGCATACTATCAGGCCTCTAAAGATTGGAAACAGATGGGGCGAATGCTGACAGAGGCGGCGCAAACTTATAGTAATTTTGGGCAACCAGGAAAGGCGATCGCTTTACTGTGTAACGACGAAAAACCTAAACCCAAAGAAAAACGAGTTTGTCGTCTTGGAAGTGCTTTGCAGATTGCGCTTGAGCAAAAAGATAAATCCGCAGAAGTTGCGGCACTCGGCAGTTTAGGAGAAGCTTATCGGCTGAGTGGTGATTACGAGCAAGCTATTAAAGATTTAGAGCAAGCCAAAGAGATTAAAGATCCTGCTTATCAGTTTTCAGTGCTAAATAGTCTGGGCAATGCTCATCTAAGCATTGGGCAGATCGAGAGTATTCATGCTAATTCCGCTTTTCATTTGGGTATCCGCAAAGCCAGTGAATTCGAGCAAAACGCTCGGAAAAATTACGAAAGCGCTCAGGAATATTTTCAATCCAGTTTACAACTTGCTCGCGAGCAAGACAATAAACCCGGTCAAATGCAGGCGCTGCTGAATGTGATTCGGCTTGATTCCCTTGAACAAGTAGATAGAGGAAAAAATAACTCTACTGCTGCCGGAGGAACAAGTGAGAGATTTGCATCAGTCAAGCCTGTTGCTTTTCTCCAATCTGAGGCGATCGTACAAGAAGCTTTAGCTCTACTTGATAAATTGCCCAATTCTCAGAATAAAATCTACGCTGCCATCGATTTAGCGAATCTACCTATAAATTCTGTAAATATAACCTCTCCCCTAACCCAGTGTTTTGCTACACAGCGCCGACTACCAGATTCACAGGCTCAGGAACTACTACAGCAAGCTGTGAAAACTGCTCAAAATCTTCAATCTGCTCGCTCTGAGTCTTTTGCTTTAGGCGCGCTCGGTCATTTCTATGAATGTCGCCAAGAATACAAGCAGGCCTTAGAATTCACTCAGAAAGCACTTTTGGCAGCAGATCAAAAGTTGAATGATAAAGATGGCGTATATTTGTGGGAGTGGCAAGCTGGACGAATTTTGCAAGCACAGGGGAAAGAGGCAGAGGCACTTCCTGCATATGAGCGAGCATTTACGACTTTAGAAAAGATTCGCAGCGATATTCTGATTGCAAATCGAGACTTACAATTTGACTTTCGAGATATTATTAGACCACTGTATGTTAATTTTGCTCAGTTGAGATTAGAACAAGCACCACCACCCTCAGTTGACAATAAAAAACGCAAGCAAGAGCTAAAAGAAACACTCAAAACTATTGATGCTCTGAAACTGGCAGAATTGCAAAATTTCTTTGGTAACAATTGTATATTGACAGCTATCAATGACAAAAGCGTTGATGAACTGCTAGGAAAAGATACTGCTGTGATTAGCTTTATCATCCTAGATAGAGGTGTCGCGATTTTGCTCAGTCTCCCCAACAACGAAACGAGGTTTGAGTGGATTAAGGAAAATACTGGATCTATCATAAAGCCTGAAACATTTATCAAAGAAATTGCCGAATTTCGCGAGGGACTTGTGCATGGACGACCTGCTATCAATTACGATACGCAATTGGCAGGTAAGCTTTACGACAAGATTATTCGTCCTTTCGAGAAAGATTTGAACCCGGAACAGATCCAGGGTAAGCGCATCTCAAACCCTATTGACACGGTAGTTTTGGGGTTCACCCAAA
>JAQYWP010000752.1 GCA_029379285.1 Rhizonema sp. PD38 | reverse complement strand
CGCTAATTCTACTAGGGTTGATGTGTCAAACAACTCTCGCAACGGTAATTCTACTTTGAAAATGTTCCGACTGCATGAAATTAATTGAGTTGCGAGTAGTGAGTGTCCCCCAAGTTCAAAGAAATTATCATGTATCCCTACTTGCTCTACTTTCAGCACTTGCGCCCAAATTTGTACCAGCATTTCTTCAATAGGGTTACGTGGGGCGACATATTTATCTGAATTAGTGCTTTGTAATTCTGGCGTGGGCAACGCACGGCGATCTACTTTGCCGCTAGGACTTACTGGTAAAGACTCCAGCATTACAAAAGCATGAGGAACCATGTACTCTGGCAGTTTTGCTTTCAGGAATTGCCGCAGTTCGCTTCCCTTAGTGGATGTACAACCCTGCTGTGCTACCACGTAGGCAACTAAACGTTTATCACCCTTGTTATCTTCGCGAAGAATAACACAACATCCCTCTACATTACTATGTTGACTCAGTACTGCTTCAATCTCACCTAACTCAATGCGTAAACCACGTATTTTTACTTGATTATCAATACGTCCTAAGTATTCTATATTGCCATTTGGTAAATAACGTGCTAAATCCCCTGTTTTGTAAAGCCGCTCAGAATTCCCCTGCTCCCTGTTTCCTCTAAAGGGATTAGGGATAAATTTCTCTTGTGTCAACTCAGTACGGTTGAGGTACCCTCTAGCAACACCAACACCACCAATATACAATTCACCTGGTACACCTACAGGTACAGGATGGAAATGGGAATCAAGAATATAGATTTGCGCGTTATGAGCAAAAAGACGACCAATTGGGATAGTTTCTTTAGTTTGGTTAATTAACTGATTTGCTTCTAGCTTGTAGGCAGTTAGGCAAACGGTGGTTTCTGTCGGGCCATACATATTCCAGGCACAAGCACCTTTGTTTGCTAACTCCAGAGCTAATTTTCGAGATAAAGCTTCACCACCACACAGGATTTTCAGCTTCGGATTGCCCTGCCAGCCCGCCGCTAAAAGCAGATTCCATGTGGCTGGTGTTGCGTGCATGATTGTAGCCTTATGAACCAGTTTTTCTAACTGCTTGCCGTCCAAGGCGATTTCACGAGAAGCTAACACCACTTGCCCGCCTGCGATCAAAGGGAAATATAATTCCAGTACCACCATGTCAAAAGAGATTGTTGTAATGGCTAAGAAAATCTCTTTTTGGGTCAATCCGACACACTGGCGCATGGAATCTAAGAAGTTAGTCACAGACTTATGGCAAATTTGCACCCCTTTGGGCTTTCCTGTAGAGCCGGAAGTGTAGATGACATAAGCCAAATTTTCAGATGTGACTTGAGTTAAAGGATTTGCTTGTGTTTGTTGAGAAATTAACGCCCAGTCTGTATCTAAACAGACTATTTGCGCTTGATGGTCGGGAAGTTTTGCTACTAATTCTGCCTGAGTTAGTAACACCGGAATTTTAGCATCTTCCAACATCAAAGCTATACGCTCATGGGGCAGTGCCGGATCTAAAGGAACATAAGCTCCGCCTGCTTTGAGAATAGCTAACAGTCCCACGAGCATATCTAAGGAACGCTCAACACAAATTCCTACCAGTACCTCTGGCTCCACACCCAAACACTTGAGGTAGTGCGCCAACTGGTTAACGCGGCAGTTTAATTGGGAGTAAGTCAGTTTTTGGCTTTCGCTGTACGTGTCTACAAACTCTACCGCTACAGCATCTGGGGTACGCACTACCTGCTCCTCAAATAAGGAGTGAACACACTTATCTTGGATATCACTTACCTGAGTGTTGTTCCATTCCACTAACAATTGCTGTTGCTCAGCTTCTGTCTGCAACGGCAATTGTGAAATCTGCTCTTCTGGGTTAGCAACAATTCCTGCCAGCAATATTTGGAAATGCCCACTCATCCGCTCTATAGTACCAGCATCAAACAAGTCTGTGTTGTATTGCCACATACCTGTCAGCCCAGTGCTGGTGTTGTGCATTATTAAACTTAAGTCAAACTTGGCAGCTGTCCTTTCTGTCTCGAATGGACTAACAGTTAACCCACTAAGTTTTACTTCAGACATGGGTTCATTTTCCAAGGCAAATATTACCTGGCACAGTGGCGTATGGCTAAGATCGCGATGTGGCTGCAATGCTTTGACTAACTCTTCAAAGGGTAGATATGCACGATCATAAGCTTGCAGTGTCACTTGCCGCACTCGACCCAGCAATTCCTGAAAGCTGGGGTTACCCGATAAATCGGTACGTAGTACTAAAGTGTTGATAAAAAAGCCAATTAATCCTTCAAGCTCCAAGCGATCGCGACCAGCAATTGGCGTACCAACTACAATGTCATCGGAGCCTGTGTAGCGATAAAGCAAAGTCGCATATGCTGCGAACAGCGTCATGAACAGGGTAGCTCCCTGTTGCCTACTGAAATTAGCGATCGCTTGACTTAGTTCAAGTGAAAATTGTATATCATGAACTGCGCCCCGGAAAGTTTGAATCGCTGGTCTAGGTCTATCTGTGGGTAATTCTAGTAAAGTAGGAGCATCTTTGAGTTGTTGCTTCCAGTAATCAAGCTGTTTTTGGAGTACTTCTGCTTGTAAGCATTGCCGTTGCCAGATTGCATAGTCGGCATACTGAATTGGTAGCTCTGGTAGCTCTGGGTATAAATTATCGCACAGAGCCGAGTAAACGGTTGCTAACTCGCGCATCAATACACCCATTGACCAGCCATCATAGACGATGTGGTGTATAGTTAGTAGCAAAACGTGTTCTACTTGGGTGAGTTTAACCACAAAAGCTCGGATTAAAGGAGAACTAGCAAGGTCAAAGGGTCGATTAGCTTCTGCTGCGACTAATTGTTGGCAAACGATTTCTCTTTCTGTGTCAGGTAATTTTGTTAAGTCTACTACTGGCACACTTAAGGTTAAGCTGTCAGCAATAACCTGGACTGGCTGCTCGTTGATGGTGCGGAAATTGGTACGTAAAATTTCGTGGCGAGCAATAATTTTGTTGAGGCTTTGCTCTAGTGCCACAACGTTCAACTGACCATGAAGTTTTATAGCTGCTTGTTCGTTGTAGAAGGGATTATCTGGTTCTAACTGGTCTAATAACCACAGTCTTTCTTGGGAAAATGACAGAGGTAAGTTCTGAGGGCGATCAGCTTTAATTAGGGGTAAATCTGTATCGTTAGCCGCATTTTTCTCTTGCAGCAACAAGATAAGTTCTGCTTTATTCTGAGCTAATAAACCACGAGTTTCTGGTGTCAATACTCCCTTTGGAGCATTAACGCGCAAGTGTTCACCTTCAACCCACAACTTCACACCTTGTTTATTAAGATTGACTAACAATTGCTCGATATTCACAGAAACATTACCTCCAGTCACCTAATTTATAATTAAAAAACATTTTTTATTTAAATTGTGATTTCTTCTCTATCATTTACATCTAAGTAAGATTCTGATTCTAGTTTATTACTTATGTTTGATGCTAGTTCAGCTATGGTAGGCATTTCAAAGAAATTTGCTACAGTTAATTTAATAGAAAAAATCTTTCTCATTCTGGATAAAACTTGAACAGCTATTAAAGAATCTCCTCCTAGTCTAAAGAAGTTGTCATGAATTCCAACCTGTTTAATTCCTAATAATTTTTGCCAGATATCAGCAATTTTCTGCTCAATATCATCATGGGGAGCTACATAAGAATTAGGTAAATCTGGTCTTGAGTGGAGCGCAGATAATTTTTCTGGCTGAAGTATATCCGGCTTTGTTTGGAATGAAATCTCTGATTTGAAGTCAGTCTCTTGTTGCCCAAATTTTTTGCTAAATGCGGTTGACGCAGAAGCAACAGCCATAATAATTTGATGTTCAAGTGCTTCAGTTTCAGGAAACGCGGCAACTTGCTCAAAATCTTGAGCGCGTAATGCTTCAAACCATTGGTCTTTGACGATAAAAGGCTGACCTGGGCTACGTCTTTTATCATCTAAAGGTTTTAACAGCAGACCCCAGCTAATATCAAAGTCGATTTTTGGCTGAGTTATTTCCCACATTAAGAGAAAACCGCCAGGAGCTAATAAAGAGCGAACATGGTTAAGTGTTAGATCTATGTTGCGAGTGGCGTGCAACACATTAGCAGCTATGATGACATCAAAACTGTTGTTTTGAAAGCCTTGCTGGGTAGGAGATTTGTCTATGTCTAGTAAGCGATATTCCACAAATGGATATTCATGGAACTTCTGTTGAGCTTGAGTGAGGAAACTACTACCAATATCCGTGAAAGTATAGCTTGTTTGTTTAAGCGGCAATACAGGTAATAGTGCTTGTGTAGTCACACCAGTACCTGCGCCGATTTCTAAAACTCTCAGATGAACAGATGATGATAATGATTTGATCACCTGTTCCAAGCTTGAGCGCAAGATAGAGTTGTAATAAGTAGCTAAGGAAGATACTGGATCTGAATGGTTGTTTTGTGTTTCTGAATTTGAATCGTTGTTTTCTTTTTGGTAAACCAGTTCATTGAAAATTTCTAATGGTTCTTGTTCACCAACAACAATAGCAGCTAAATTTTCACCACAGCGTTGTATTACATCTAAATCTACTAAAGATGAACTGGCAAACCTTTCTCTGACTTCTTTTAAAGATTGATTAATATAATCCTGCGAAGATGGCACTAATGCAGTAAATAAACCCTCCTTCCCGGATTTCTCACGAGGGAGAAAAAAACACTTGGATTAGCCAGACTTAGGATCA
>JAQYWP010000082.1 GCA_029379285.1 Rhizonema sp. PD38 | reverse complement strand
GCTCCTCATCTCCCCTGCTGTCTCAACGAATAAATGTCTTAACTGAACCGTATTGCTATATAATCTAGCGGATGCGGCGGCTGTGGACAAAAGAAATTATAACGATGCTAACTTGCTCCAAGCTAGAGCAGCTGTAATTTCAGAGTATGAGGTTTGAAAAATGGAAGAACTAGAAGCCAAAATAAAAGCCTTGAGTAAAAAAGCAGCAGAACTCAGTAATCAAGCCGTAGAAGCTTCAAAGATTGATCGGAAACTTGGACTTGATTTGATGCGACAAGCCAGAGATGCAAGTGTTGAATGTCAAGCACTGATACAAAAGTTAAAAAGACAACAAGCTGCCTAAATGTATCAGTTAAAAAAATGTCTCAAACTGTTGTAATTTATGAATTGCAGCAGTTTTTGTCATAGATGAAAGTAAACAGGCACGGCGGCGAATCTACTAAATCCTTCCTAGTCGATCTTGTAATGCACAGAGCAAGTGGCTGAAATTCAGTCTCAATTATTGCACGGCGAAAATCTGCAACATCTCCTGCATCTTACAACGCTTCCAAACGCTTTAAGTCAGCATGACTAATGACTGCTGCAATAACCTGTCCTTTTGATTCAATGACAATACGTTCCTGTTCTTCTTCCACAAAAGCAAGGAGTTCTGAAAACTTTTCTTGTGCCTGATTTGCTTCCACTTTTGTCATGTTAATACTTGGCTGTCGCATCAGTCTGGTTTCAGGATAGCACAGTATCAATGGCGCGATCACAGGCACTTACAGCTTCACGAAAATCCCGATACACTTTGGCCCTACACGGCTTCATTTTCGTCGGAATTTTTTGTGAATCTGTAACACTCGGTACCTGTGTTTTGATACAGTAATTATCATCCGCCAGAATTTATTGACAATTCAGAGGCTTTGGTTTATGAAAGTGCTTCATGGTACTTGGATACCGAACGCAGAAACTGACTTTATTGTGCCTGGTTCATTCTACCTGTGGGTAGAAACTCCTGTCCTCAAAAAAAGCCTCACCAACAATCAACGGATTCACCCTGGACATCTCGCACAAGATGAATTAGTAAGTTTTATAGTACAGCAGTTAGGGATTAAAGAATCGGCAGGACAACTCACAGCACGTATATCCCCGAAATACTTTGCCCTGGCGACAGCCAATGATCAACCTTTGCCATCACCAGAATTAATCAAGTATCTGGAAGCGGAAATTCCTGAAGAATACGAGGGTTTTGAATACTGGAAGGTGGATTGCTATACAGCAAGCGATGATTCACCAGCTTCAAGAGCCACTAACATTATTAAACTGCTTAATGACATCCACTTTTTAGCATTATACAATTCTGAAGAAGTGCAACTGGGTTCAGATCTCTTGTTTTGGTATCACTACACCCAAACTTTTAAGGAAGTGATTCTGAAAGACCAGTATATTCCAGCATTGAAATATCGGCAATTAGAAGCAAATAAATCTAAGAAAAAAGGCAAGCAGCAAAGAAGCGATACTTTTGAAATCTATGCAACCTGGGAGATTATTTCCGAACAATACGAATTAAACATCAAAAAATATATTGAGTACCTACCGCTTATTTGTGTTGCTGGTTCTGTAGCACGCAGCGATTCAGTTGAGTTTTTTGATAAAGAAACACTGCTACGTCACTTCTCCGAGTCCTTACTTCATAATTTGGTAACTCACACACCCTCTACTGCTGTTTTCGATAAGCAGATTGCGGACTCCTTAATCCATTATTGCCTTCACCCCAACCAACACAACCCACTGACTACAATTGCAGCGTTACAAGAATACAAACAGTGGCTGGCATGGAAAACTAAAATAACTCGCACTTCACATAACTCATCCTTTCACCTTTGCTTCTTGTTACACTCTGCTACCCCAGAAAATATAGACGAGTGGCAGATGCAGTTTCTCGTAGCTAGCAAACAAGATCCCTCACTCAAGCTGACGTTGGCTGATTACTGGGATATGAAAGAAGAGAAAGGTAGAAAAGGAGAAATTTCCTCCCCACTGCCTCATTTTTTCGGTAAAGATTTTGAAACGAATCTGCTTTTAAATCTAGGGTATGCAGCGCGAATGTATCCCCATTTATGGCAAGGATTGGAAACAGATCGCCCCACCAAACTGCAACTGACTTTAGAAGAAGCATTTGACTTCCTCAACGAAAGTGCGTGGGTGCTAGAAGACGCAGGCTTTAAAGTCATCGTGCCTGCTTGGTATACTCCCGCAGGTCGCCGTCGTGCTAAAATTCGGCTCAAAGCATCTGCTCGTCAGCAATCAGCAACCAAGACAAAGACAAAAAGCTATTTTAGCCTGGACTCGTTAGTGCAGTATCAATATGAACTGTCAATTGGCGATCAACTTGTAACCCCTCAAGAATGGGAAGAACTTCTCAATTCTAAGGCTCCCTTAGTACATTTTCGCGGTCAGTGGATGCAACTTGACCGCGATCAGATGCAGCAGTTACTGGAATTCTGGAAATCCCACGCTGAAGAACAACCAGAGATGACATTGCTGGAATTTTTACAAAGCAGTGCAGAAGCTGGGGAAGAGTGGGAAGTTGAACATGACCAAGCCTTGTCAGAAATGATAGCGAAACTGCAAGATAAAAGCCAGCTCGAGCCAGTTTCTGACTTGCCACAACTGCAAGGCAAGCTGCGAGAGTATCAAAAGCGAGGCGTGTCTTGGCTGCACTATCTAGAACGTTTAGGATTGAATGGCTGTCTGGCAGACGACATGGGTTTGGGAAAGTCCGTGCAGGTGATTGCCCGATTAGTGCAGGAGAGGGAAGAGGAGATTGCAGGGAGGGAGATGAGTGAAATCCCCCAATCCTTGTTACCAACCCTGCTCATCGCTCCCACATCAGTGGTGGGAAATTGGCAGAGGGAAATTGCCAAGTTTGCACCACAGCTAAAAACTATGGTGCATCACGGGAGCGATCGCCTGCAAAATGCGGATTTCCCGACAGCTTGTCAAGAGCATGATGTGGTGATTACCTCCTTCACCCTAGTTCGCAAAGATGAAAAACTACTGAATGGCATAGAGTGGCAAAGAATTGTCATAGATGAAGCACAAAACATTAAAAATCCTAAAGCGGCTCAAACTAAAGCAATTCTCAAACTCTCAGCAAAACACAGACTGGCATTAACCGGAACTCCAGTAGAAAACCGTTTACTCGATTTGTGGTCAATTTTTAACTTTCTCAATCCTGGCTATCTTGGCAAAGAAGCGCAGTTTCGCAAATCCTTCGAGATTCCCATTCAAAAGGACAACGACAGAGTAAAATCGGCTACACTCAAAAAATTGGTGGAACCTCTCATCTTGCGTCGCGTTAAAACAGATCAATCGATCATTAGCGATTTACCAGATAAAGTCGAACAAAAACTATACACAAATTTAACAAAAGAACAAGCATCGCTTTATGAAATCGTCGTTAAAGATGTGGAGGAAAAACTACAAACAGCAGAAGGCATCCAACGCAAAGGTTTAATCCTCTCAACTCTGATGAAATTGAAGCAGATTTGTAACCATCCAGCACAATTTTTGCAGGACGGCAGCGAATTTTCAACAGAGCGATCGCACAAACTTAGTCGAATCTCAGAGATGGTAGAAGAAGCTATTTCCGAAGGAGAAAGTCTCCTGATTTTCAGTCAATTCACAGAAGTTTGTGAAAAAATAGAAAAACATTTAAAACATTTATTACACTGTAATACTTACTATTTACACGGTGGTACAAGCCGCAAACGTCGCGAACAAATGATTGGCGAATTCCAAGAATTAGATACAGAACCATCAGTTTTTATACTTTCTCTAAAAGCAGGTGGTGTCGGGATCACCCTCACCAAAGCCAACCATGTCTTCCACTTTGATCGTTGGTGGAACCCAGCAGTTGAGAATCAAGCAACTGATCGCGCCTTCCGGATCGGTCAAAAAAAGAACGTCTTTGTTCATAAATTTGTAGCAATCGGCACCCTAGAAGAACGCATCGACCAAATGATAGAAGATAAGAAAAAACTTTCCTCTGCCGTCGTCGGTAGTGACGAATCCTGGTTGACAGAATTAGACAACCAAGCCTTCAAGCAACTCATCGCATTAAATAAAAGCGCAATTCTCGAGTAAAGAATTCATTCGTAATAATTCTTTCCTTTCTCTTTTCTTGGCGCTCTTGGCAACGGACACGTTGCTCA
Organism: Rhizonema sp. PD38; assembly: GCA_029379285.1. Lineage (GTDB taxonomy): Bacteria > Cyanobacteriota > Cyanobacteriia > Cyanobacteriales > Nostocaceae > Rhizonema. The sequence goes on along the minus strand of JAQYWP010000082.1, from coordinate 10,532 downwards.
ACGGGGGGAACCCCCGCACGCAAGTGTCCTCGTCTTGGCGGTTAATACTTCTACAACTAAAAAGGACTGCTATATGACAAAATTTAGTCGCACTTGGTGGGGCGATCGCTTCATTAAAGCACTCGAAGCCTTTACTGACGAAGGCAGACTACAACGCGGACGTTCCTATGCTAGTGGTGGGAAAGTTAAGAGTTTTGAGATTGAGCAAAATCATATTGCCGCTCAAGTAAAAGGCTCGGTCAATCCCTACTTTGGAGTTTACAAAGAACCAACCTACCATATTTCGATTGAAATTACACCTATTTCTAAAACACAATGGAAATATGCTATAGAAAAACTTTCATCTAAAGCCAGCATCGTTTCGCGATTGCTACTTAACGAAGTCCCAGAAAACATAGAAGACACCTTTTCTACTTTAGGACTGTACTTATTACGCCATAGCAAAAAAGACTTCAAAACAAAATGCTCCTGTCCCGACTCTGCCAATCCCTGTAAGCACATTGCTGGAGTTTACTACTTAGTTGCTTCTCAACTAGATAATAACCCATTTCTGCTATTTGAACTTAGAGGAATATCCAAAACAGAACTGCAAGCAAAACTCGCTGAGTCATCCTTGGGTAAAGTATTATCTGAACAACTAAACACTAAAGAAATTCCTTTAGAAACCTCTACCTCATTTTATACAAAACTTGAAAAGCAACCATCCCAAAAACCAACGGCTAGGGAGTTTTGGTTAAGCACAAAGCGATTACCTCAAACGATTGAAGTTCCAACTCAAAGTAGTGTATCGGCAATTCTGATCAAGAAAGAAGGAGATTTTCCGGCTTTCTGGCAAAAGGATAATTCCTTTATTGAAGCAATGGAGGAGTTGTACCGACGGGTGAAGACGAAAAACCAGAATTTTTAGCAAAACCCAGCTTGTAGGAGAAGATTTCCGTAAATAGATTGATAGGTGATTATCGTCATGTCTATAATGACTTACCAAGTTTCTGTCGAGAGAAAGGGTTTTAGCTCCATTGTCTACTTGATATTTGTAAAGTTTTCGTAAAGCTTTAGCCGTTAGCCCTCCGTTGTGACGCTTGCTCTGCTCTGGGGCGTGGAAAACTTCTATACAGCGAGGATTGTGATCCGCTCGAGCTTGTCACCTATGTATACAAAATTCAATTCAATTGCTGACTGAGTAGCGTCACTTCCGGCGCTCATGCTTACTAGTTTTCTTGAATTTTTTTGAGAAAGGTGCTAATAGTCATTGTTCAGTAACTTATACTTATAAATTGTTGTGTTCATGAGTATTAATCCATACATAATAATCCTGGAATTCTATTGGCTAGTCTGTGGTTCATTTTCGAGATTACATAATGCTTTCCTTTTGAGAAAAAGAGTCAGATCTTTTAAATCCTGTGGAAAAGTTGGATTTATCAGTTCACTGTGTTGCATTGTGGATGAAGATAAAGTAGAACTAGGCGATCGCGTTTGTATTGGTGAGTTCACGCATATAGTTGCTACTGGCGGAGTACGTATAGGTGATCACACTTTGATTGCATCTCACTGTTCGATAACAACGATGACTCATCCAGTCAATTCTATAAATAGAATCGATGATCCTGTGATTGTAAAACCTGTAGAGATTGGCGAAAATGTCTGGATAGGTACTGGTGCTATCATTCTTCCAGGTGTCGCGATCGGAGATAACTCGATTATTGGTGCTGGCGCAGTCGTCACCAAAAACGTACCACCGAACAGCGTGTATATTGGTAATCCAGCAAGGTATCTAAAAAGTGTTGAGTGTGACAAAGATGATGTAGAAGAATTATTGCAAATGCAATAGAAATGTTGCAAAAATTAATTATGCGTGCATTGAAATCCTGAGTAGGGGAGCTCAAAAACTTACCCTACAAAGAAAAAGGAAAAAAATAACTGAGAGCATTTATGATGGCTGGTACATGACAGCGGATATCAAGTTGCGATTTGGAATTGCTTATTGCATACTGTTCAAGCTTTTTTCATTGTTCATTTTTTCTTCCACGTTACGATACTAGTTTTTTAGTTCGTAAACATCATTCGTGAACCAGCTTCTTTTTTTCTAAAATCCAATAGTAAGTATCAATAATAGTTTTTTTATCCATCACTGTCAGTAAAATTGAGATATCTGGGGCAATTCTTGAAGTGAGATTTAACTCTTGTATGATAGTGGCAAAATTTTTACCATTCAGAATTTGATGACCAATTTCAAGCAGTTCATCCCAGGTGATATCGCTTTCTAAATAAGATTTAGCTACAGCAATAAGTAGATCTGTGTATTGATTACCCTCAGCTTTAGTCATCATGGTATGGGGAATTTCAAAAATTTGCTCGAATCTGTGATACCAGGATTTTGGCTGCTGTTTAAGTAGGGATGCAAACAAAGCTTGTAACTCCTTTTTGTCAATAGTGCGATCGCTGTCACTAGAAATCACAAACATTGGTACTGCTGGATGATTTTCTACTTTTTCCAAAAGTTCTTTTCCCATATTTAAGAATAGTCGCAATGCAGGCATACGAAAACCGCTATAGCCAAAATTTCCAGGATTATCTTTATTTGGCCATTCATAATAAATAGAGAGAACTTCTACAAGCAAATCTACTATTGAGCTTTGACTGAGGTAGGGGGCAAATAGTATTGCTTTTTCAATTTGTTGAGGACGTTCCAACCCCAACCAAGCGGCTAAGGTTCCACCACTGGAAAGTCCTCCAATAATAACTTGCTCTCCTAATCTTAATGCAACTTTCAGCCACGAGAGTGCGAACTGTTGATAAACTTCAGCTTCTGTAGGTAAGGGAGGGGGATTGTCTCGGTTCCAATCTCCAGCTATTCCATGACCAGGTTGCAAGGGAATTAGGACATTATAACCAGCGTCAAATAAGACTTTCCCAATTGGTTCAAACTGATAGGGACCAGCAGTAAATCCGTGGAAAAAAAGACAAACCTTTGAGGTTGGATGTGAGTGTAAAAAAAATTTTGGTTTACAAGCTTCGTTTCTAATTGGTAAAGCAGTTTCAAGATTCTTAGCTTCTTCAAAGATTGCTGATTTTAGGTTAGAGTAGTCTGAGTCTGACATATAAAAAAAGTGTTAGAGTTTTTTTATGGTAATCGGTCATAAGTAATAGCAAATAAAAATTTATAATTCATAACCTTTATCTTCTAATGTGGTTCAGTTAATCCTAGAAGATCAAAACCACCTACGGTCGTTGCCTCAAACTACTTGCTGACCCGAGCATGGTACTGGCTTCCTTAAAAAAGGGAGCTTTATTGTCCTTATCCAAACAAGATCCCCGACTTCTTAAGAAGTCGGGGATCTGAGTCGCACGGAAATTATGATTACTGACTTCATACCGGATGTTTCGTAATATTACTTTAAATCAAGAACAATTTCCAGGAGCAATCTAATCAAAGGTAAAACTACAGGTTAGACTAGATCTGTGAAAGATCATCATAAAGCTGCAATTTTACGACGATGCTTGCCACTTCTAAAATGTCGCCATAGGAGTATGACCCATCAGAGGCAGAAATCAGCGCTATCATTGAATTTCCTTTGGATGAATCATTTCTGACAGGACGACAATTTAACCATTGTCTGTTATGGGTTAGTTTAGCTTGTTGATTCTGTAGCGATTTCTCGGTTGAGGGAGGTGATGGAAACAGGTCAAGATCCAGGAAATTTATAATTATTTTACTGAGCATTCAAGAACAGGCACCTGGATTGCTGGACATACAAAGGACATAGCATGGAAGCTGATAAAAAGCGGAAAAGTTTTCCGATTGAATAAGCAGAATTGTTAATGAAATAGCTATACTCCAAAGTGATACCCTCATTATACTGAACTTTTCTAGGGCTGGATATTATGACATCCTATGCAACTTCCTCTGCTAAAGCGGAAATGAGCGAACTCCGGCGGTTAAAAGGTCTACTACCGCCAGAATTGCAAAGCTGGGTCACGGTTGAAGGTACAACTGAAGTTAATCCACCTCTGGTCCGCAGCGAGGAAATTGGCAAAGACCAGGTAGAAATTCAAATTGACTTGGTGAAATGGGATACGCTGGCTATGGATCAGCGTAATTTGCTGTTCTGGCACGAAGTTGCCCGCATTCAAAATGACACTATTCCCAAAGATGGTTGGGAAATGGCAGCCTTAGCAATTGGTTTAGGTGGTGCTGTTGGTGAGTTGTGGGTGCAAGATGCATTGCTGTTGTTGCTGGCTTTGGGTTTGTGCGGAGTTTCTGGGTGGCGACTCTATCAAAAAAATAATGGCGGAAAGCTTATTAAAGAACTGACTGACGCTGATGAAAAAGCGATCGCCTTAGCAACTCGCTTTGGTTATACTCTTGCCAACGCTTATAAAAGTCTGGGGAGTGCTTTGAAAACCTTGATTGAAAATACTCCAGGCAAGCGCCAGCGATCTCGATACGAAGCCCGAATCTCTGCCCTCAAACGTAGTGCCAGTAAGGCAAGGTCTAAATCTAAAAATATTGATGAAGGCGGATTGTAAAAGGAGGATCTGGGGGAGAGCATTCGTGACATGTTAAAACTAAATTACTTTTGTCAATTCGTAATTATCCTGAAAATTGAACAAAGCTCGAGGTATTTAATTCACATGTGTACCGATTTTTAGTGCCTGAATACATGATCGGTTTAAATCTACTCCCCATCGCTAGGTGAAAATTGTATTTTCAACCCATATTTTTACCTAATTTTAGGCACTATTACTTATTGACAAATTTTTCATGACCTTAACCTATCACTGATGAGGGGAGAAAGAGAGATAATTATTTTAAGTCTTCTAACTCCCTCTTGTACCTCAAGTCTTACTTATCGACCATCAACAATCAACATGCATTAAAGTTGATTTAGCATTTTATGCGTTTGAGGTATGACGCGTACTTGTTTGATAAAACGCTTCATTAAAGCTTGCCAACTTAAAACTTGGTCGGCGGAAGGAGCAAGTACAGAGGCATTCGTTAATGTAAGGGGTGTTTCTAAAGGTGTAACCGGTTGTATGAACACTGGAATCTCTGGACTGACTCCTGCTACTAACAAAGCGGATCGTTCCAACTCAGTCGGCTCTGTCTTTTGAGAAACAATAATCTTCACAAAAACTTCTAATTTGGCTTTGTGACAAAGTTGTAAACATTTTGCGTGTTCTTCCCAACGGCTTTCACCACTCGTACTCTTGAGTTTGAAATCCATACCCACAGAGTCTATATAAGGCAAAATCATCGCTAGTTGTTCTGGGCGGTGTCCACCTGTTTCTAAATATACGCTTAAAGCAGTGTTATTACGCAGTTTCGGTAAAAATTCCATCATGAACTTGGCATGAAGAAGTGGTTCGCCCCCAGTTAAACTGATACTATCGTGTAGACCGGATAGATTCAATTGCTCAACCCATTCTAGTAACATAGGTAATGGGACAGGGTTAGCGTGAATTTCAAAGTCGCGCAATCCAGGAGTTTGTTCTATCCTACAATTATCGGGTGCAACCCAAGTATGGGAGCTGTCACAAAAATGGCAGCGCAAGTCACACAGGGCGAAGCGAACAAATATTTGGCGTGTTCCCACATTAAGTCCTTCCCCTTGAATAGCAGAAAAGACTTCAATTAGGCGTGCATGGGTTGTTAAAGCAGTTTTGTGAGTCATCTGATGATACAAATGCTATGGACTTCGCTGACGTTGCGTGTTATTACGCTAGCTCAGCATAAGATCAAGGGTATTTTTTAGCTGATTGTTCTATTGTGAATCGTAAGAATTGCGATCTCCAATCTCAACCCAAGTCACTAGCGATTAGTACTTATACTTACTGCTTAAGTAATAGGTTAATTTATTCGCTAGGACATAATTAATGTCTGGCAGATGTTTATATGGCAACAAAAGTACAAGGCTTCATGACTAGCCAACCTACAGAGGGAGATTTTCCCATTACTTTCTCAAACGACACGGCTATAGTCCAGGTGTCAGCACGGTTAAGTGTGCTAGAGGCTGTAGCCTTTAAGCGAACCTGTCAGCAGCTGATCCAGCATACATCCGTTCCCAAAACAATCATCATTGACTTTCACCAGACGACTTTCTTGGATAGTAGTGGTTTAGGTGCTTTGGTCAGTAATTTAAAAACCACCCAAGAGACACAGATTGAATTTATACTGCAAAATGTTACCCCTCAGGTGATGGCAGTACTCAATCTCACGGGATTAGATAAGGTTTTTACAATAGAGTCCGGTGGCCCAACGCTTCCCTCAAATCACTCAGAACAACTTCCAACTACGCATCCTTCAGTACGATCTTGGATGAAACGGTTGATAGACATTGTTGGGGCCTTGGTAGGTTTTTTAATTATAGGACTTTTGTTTATTCCCATTGCCGTTGCTATTCAACTTGATGATCGTGGTCCCATTTTCTTTGGTCAAACTCGTTGTGGTTGGATGGGTAAGCGCTTTCGGATTTGGAAATTCCGCTCTATGTATATTGATGCGGAGGCGCGGAAAGCCGAACTGGAAAGACAAAACCAAGCGCAAGGTGCTTTTTTTAAAATTGACAATGATCCAAGAGTGACACGAATCGGAAGGTTTTTGCGGCGAACCAGTTTAGACGAACTGCCACAATTTTTGAATGTTCTCAAAGGAGAGATGAGTTTAGTTGGTACTAGACCACCTACACCCGATGAAGTTGAGCGTTATGAAATACCAGAATGGCAACGTTTGGATGTTAAACCAGGTATGACTGGAGAATGGCAAGTGAATGGAAGGTCTAGTGTACGTAAATTTGAGGATGTCATTCGCCTGGATTTGCAGTATCAAAAAAATTGGAGCTTACTGTACGATTTGAAACTAATTTTGAAAACAGTAGCTATCTTATTTAAGAAAAATAGTGGTGCGGTCTAATTAAGAAGAATTCAGTTGTAAAAGCTATTAGAAACCCGGTTTCTCCTGAAAACCGGGTTTCTAATATTATTTACCATCGTAACTATTTCAGAGGAAGTAACTGTATTTACACGTAAGTGTAAACACTTTTTGAATAACTTTAAGTGCCAAATACTAAAGTAAAAATAATATCAATTGAACCCAAGTAGTACTTAGTTAAGTAATACACAATCTTTAATGAATAAATACTGACAATAAAAGATTCTAAAGACAAAATTTAATATAGAGGCGCTTGAAAGGCGAATGTGAAAACGAAAACTTTACTCTTGTAGAAAACAGGAGTTTTTTAGAGCTAATATGTTATGCGAATTTTAATTTACTCCTACAACTACTATCCAGAACCAATTGGTATCGCCCCCTTAATGACTGAATTAGCTGAGGGATTGGTCAAGCGTGGACATCAAGTGCGTGTAGTCACGGCTATGCCCAACTACCCCGAACGTCGAATTTATGAAAGCTATCGGGGCAAGGGGTATTTTACAGAATACAAAAATGGCGTTCAGATCCAACGTAGTTATATTTGGACTCGCCCACAACCCAACCTGCTTGATCGGTTGTTGCTGGATGCAAGCTTCGTTATCACTAGTTTTCTGCCAGCCTTGATAGGTTGGCGTCCAGATGTTATTTTAGCAACCTCGCCATCTCTACCCGTCTGTCTGCCAACTGCGCTTTTAGGATGGCTGAATCGTTGTCCTGTAATCCTAAATCTTCAAGATATATTGCCGGATGCGGCTATCCAAGTTGGTCTGCTGAAAAACAAATTACTCATCCATTTATTTACAGCACTGGAGAAATTTGCTTATCACACCGCTACTAAAATTAGCGTTATTGCTGATGGATTTGTGGACGACTTGCACAGTAAAGGCGTACCTGACAGTAAAATCGAGCAAATTCCCAACTGGGTTGATATCAATTTTATCCGCCCCTTGCCGAAAGAAAATAACGCTTTCCGTGCGGCACATAACTTGAAGGGCAAATTTGTCGTGTTGTATTCTGGTAACATTGCCCTGACTCAAGGCTTGGAAACTGTCATCAAAGCTGCTTCTACGTTGCGGCATATTCCAGATATTGCCTTTGCGATCGCAGGGGAAGCTTCTGGTTTGCAGCGCTTGCAAACAGCATGTCTTGAATGCGGTGCAGATAATGTTTTGTTACTGCCGTTTCAACCCCGCGAACAATTGCCTGAAATGTTAGCAGCTGCGGATGTAGGTTTGGTAGTGCAAAAGAAAAATGTTATATCTTTCAATATGCCATCGAAAATCCAAGTACTACTTGCCTGTGGTCGAGCCTTAGTTGCATCTGTTCCGGAAGATGGTACAGCAGCAAGAGTTATTAGACAAAGTGGTGGCGGAGTTATCGTTCCTCCAGAAGACCACGACGCTTTAGCTCAAGCGATTTTGGACTTGTACAAGCATCCAGAAAAAGTCAAAACTCTGGGTTATAACAGTCGCCAATATGCCGTTGAGCAATACGCCTCTGAGCAAGCGTTGAATCAATATGAGTCTTTATTTTACTCAGTGACAGCAGAGGCAGAAGCAATTAAATCAGCAGTTGTGTCCAATTAGCAATTTAAGAAAGAACTTATTTACAACCGCAAACAGACTCTTTGCCCCACACAGTTGTTATCCACTGACCGTTCCAATGTCCACCGATAGCAGCGCAAGCGACAGGGCATTTAACTTTGGCGTCATTGTTGTTCCAGATTGGACCGGCTTTTGCATCTAAAGCGAAAACTTTGCTAGAAACGCCAAAAACAGTAGAACTACAAACAATCAGTGAACCGAGAAGCATGAAAGATTTTTTCGTAAACATAATTTTTCCCTAAGAATCTCAGTAAATCGGCAGCATAAATTGACCACATCGGCGGACATGCCTTCAGAAAAGTTCAATCTGCTATTGTTTTTTGCACAGAACAAGCAAATGTAACTCTGCACTGCTTCAACACGAATGTGAATGCTTTATCCTGTAGGAGTGGCGAACCCATCCGTTTCTCAGGACACTTTTACTTTATGAGTTAATCTCTGTAGCGTCGATGAGGATAAGTTAGGGAAAGTTAGGGAGCTATTTAAGTTGAATTCGTTTTGAAAGTTAAGGTTGCTGAGAAGCGATCGCGCTCAATGGGGCATGTTATACCGTTTCACTTTAAAGTTGATACATTTAGGCAAGCAGGGGAAGCAGGGGGAGTGAATTGTATCAGAATTTTCGTGAAATGGTATTAGTACTGCTCCCTTGGAATTAAAAATTAAAATGTCATCTCAGAACTGGAAGAGAAATGAAAACAACTGAAGATTTAAGAATTAGTATTAAAGAACTCAGTACACAAGCTCTTGAATTGATGCGTAAAGGACTTCCGTCTGTTTGACTGATAGAGAGCAAGCCAAACATTACAGATAACTAGCAACAGAAGCGATAACAAAGCCAAGCATGTTGTTCTTGAAGTATTGATTGCTACCTTTAGGCGTAATCCTGAAGCTAGATGTAGTTTCTTGTGGTAGGAGTAAATTGAGAAATAAACATAAACCAGGACTGCCATGACAAGTAAAGACCAACAGCCTGCACCGTATTACGAGCCGAAACCAGCCCCAGTCTCGAACGCTCAAAAATCAGAGAATAATCCTTACAAATTTACATTAGATTATCTCTCTCTTTACCTTTCACTCTTCGCTTTAGTAATTCTCCTTTTTGTGACAGCTTATTATTACGGATTTTTGCACTAACGGCATACTGAGAATGTTGGCTTTCAGCCCTTAGTGCGCGAGCCATAACGCCGCTCGAATCCCCTATCTTCAGGCAGGGGTCGCTTCTGCGCTCTGCCTTCTCAATCTTCAGGGTGTACGTAGGTGGGGACAAAAGACGAAGGATAAATAAAAATTAACAATTTTGAGTTTCGCAAGCACCAATACTCACCCAGGTACTAGAACCGTCTGCCCAATGTTCTTTCTTCCAAATGGGAGCATTGTGTTTGAGGGTATCAATTGCATATTGGCAAGCTTCAAACGCCTCTCTCCGATGAGGACAGCCTACTGCAACTAAAACGCTGATTTCTCCTATTTGCAAGCGCCCAATTCGATGATGGATCGTTACGCGATTCACATTCGTCCAATGAGAGCGAATATCTGCAGCAATTTGATAAAATACCTGTAGTGCCATTGGCTCGTAGGCTTGATACTCTAAAGATGTCACAGGTTTACCATTAGTTTTGTTGCGAACCATGCCACTCATCACGACGACTGCGCCGTTGGCTGGATCATCAGCCTGTTTGTAAGCGGACTCAATAGATAATGGTGCAAATGTAATTGTAAAGCAATCTTCAGCTCTTGGTTTAATTGGAGAGGCAAATGTATTTGTCAAAACTGAGTTCATTAAAGATATATTCCTATCAAGGATTTATAAAATTGAGCCAACACCAGGCATTATAAATACGTGGATTCTGGCGCTCGAGTTGGGAGTGTGTTTGGAGTTTTTTAATCTATGTAACATATACGTACATATTATATCAAAACCGCTCCTACTCATACGCTCTCGTAGCAGGGTAAGCGCATCTAATTTTGTGCTGAAAAATACAGACTATTTTGCTGAAGTA
>JAQYWP010000751.1 GCA_029379285.1 Rhizonema sp. PD38 | reverse complement strand
GCTAAGAGTGATCAAGTAAAGTTATTTTTTAAAAAACTTCATAGAAATTACGTAATTACATAATGAAGATAATACATGTCTGTGTCATTGGAGCTGGAATCAGTGGTTTGGTGGCAGCTAAGACTTTTTTGGAAGAAGGCTACGACGTTACCTTGTTCGAGAAGCAAAAGGGAGTTGGCGGGGTATGGGAAAAGTCGAGGACATATCCAGGAGTTACGACTCAGACTGTGCGAGATGCATACGCTTTCTCCGATTATCCTATGCCTGCATCTTACCCTGAATGGCCGACAGGGGAACAAGTGCGGAATTACCTCGAATCCTACGCCCAACACTTTGGCATTCTAGAAAAAATCCAGTTTGGAATGGAAGTGGCTAACGTTGAGAGAAAGACTGGAGGGCATTCAAAATGGATTGTTACTACCAAGACTCAAGGTGAAACAACAAAACAGAAGCATGAATTTGACTTTGTTCTCATATGCAATGGGACTGCCAATATCTCAAATATTCCCAATTTACCTGGGAAAGAAGAGTTTACAGCATCTGGAGGCAAGATACTTCATTCCAGTGAGTTTAATGACTCCTCTCTCATCAAAGGTAAGCGAGTCGTTGTCCTTGGCTTTGGTAAGTCTGCATGTGATATCGCCACCTTTGCGGCTACCAACGCCTCTGAATGCACTCTGATATTCCGTAAAGCCGATTGGAAAATCCCCATGTTTTTTCTGGGTTTAATTAACTTTAAGTATGTGCTGCTGACACGGTTCGCAGAGACTTTTTTCCCTAAGCGTCAACTGCAAGGCATGGAAAGGTGGCTCCATATTGTAAGAAAGCCTCTAATATCAGCTTTTTGGTGGACGAACGAGATGCTTTTACGACGCCAGTTCCATCTTGAAAGTTGTGGGATGCTGCCGAAAGAATCATTGGTTAAATCAGTGACATGTACTCTTAGCGTAGCTCCTCAAAGTTTCTACAAGCATGTGCTTTCAGGCAAAATCCGCTCTCAACAGACGAGTATAGCTAAATTTGTCCCTGGAGGTGTACGTCTGGCAAATGGTGAACAATTGCAGGCAGATGTGGTCATTTTTGGCACGGGATTCCGCCAACACATTCCCTTTCTTGAAGAAAAGTACCGTCGATTAGTCATGGATGAGCAGGGTAATTTCCACTTATACCGCAATCTCATTCACCCAGAGATCCCAAATCTAGGTTTTGTCGGCTACAACAGCAGTTTTTTTTGTCCGTTAACATCCGAGATTGGATCTTGGTGGTTGGCAGAGTCTATCAACGGCAATTTAGCAACACCATCACCCGAGGAAATGTCTAAGGCAATAAAGGCAGAAAAACTCTGGAGGTACGAACGATCTTATGTTTCATATGGTGGAACCTGCGTGATCCCGTATAGCTTCTATTACATCGAACAACTCTTAAACGACATGGGTGTCAGCAATCAGCGCCAAGGCTGGAAAAAGATTCAAGAGATGATGATGCCAATAAATATATCGGCATACAAATATGTTCGGCAGCAATTACGGGATAGAAAATTTTCGACAGGAAAATCTAGAAGAAATAGCGAATTATTACTCAGGAGCATTATTTGAATTAAAAATTCAAACCTAAATAATTATTCCTCTTGTGTCACTCTCCGAAAACTCTTGCCATTTCTGAATTCTAGAGTTCTTGTATAGGAAGCGATGCCTGCAGCGGGCTTTCGCCAACGCCGGATTTTTTTCTAATAAAAAATACAAGCACCAATTTCTTCTAATAGGATAGCTTGTATTGATTGACTGGTAAAGCTTCTAGAGATTGCTCTCAAAGGAGAGTGATAGAAGAGGGTTATAGCGCTTCTCAGTTGTGTCTCATAAATTTTCGCCCTCACCCCCAGCCCCTATCCCAACTTTGGGAGAGGGGTGTATGCTAATATCGGTGACGTAATTGTGTATGTGACTTAATCGAGAAGCATTATAATTTGTTAATTAAAGATACAAGCCGTTCTTTATTCAGCGTTTCTATATTCATATTTCTCAATTGTGTCAAAATCTACACAAAATCCACTGAAAAACTGCCAAAACGGTAGCCTTTGCCATAGACAGTGTGAATTAATGTCGTGTCATCAGAAATCTCAATCTTACGTCGAAGCAGGCGAATTAACGCTGCTATAACATTACTGCTAGGTTGTCCGCCCGCTTGCCACAAATGTTGCATAATTTGCGCGTGAGTCAACAACTGTCCGGTATGTTCCATAAAGTATTGCAGCAGCTGACTTTCTTTTTCCGATAACTCAATGACTTGTCCTTGGCGGTAAGCGACTTGGTTTTCGCAATCAAGTTCTAAATCAGCGGCAATCAACCTTGGGGTTGCTATACCATAAGTATTTTGTGCAGAACGACGCAATAAAGCACGTACTCGTGCTAATAACTCGCGCAGTTCAAAAGGTTTCACTAAATAGTCGTCCGCGCCTGCATCTAAACCTTCTACTCTGTCATCTAAAGTATCTTTGGCAGTCAGAAACAAGACAGGCGTGCTTTTGCCGTGCCGTCGCAATTCCTGACAAATCTCCAACCCAGTTTTTCCCGGCAGCATCCAATCTAAGATCAGTAGATCGTAACTACCATCTTGAGCAAGTTGGCTGCCACTTGTCCCCTCGTAAGCTGCATCAACATTATATCCCTCACGAGTTAACACGCGACTCAAGGGGTCAATGAGTTCCACTTGATCATCAACAACTAAAATTCGCATCTTCAAAGCTATCAGTATTCAACCCTGGCAATCCGTGGATGTTTCGTAATTCAAGCACGTTTCGACAGTTGACAGTTAACTGCTAGCAACCAAAGCACAATGTTTTTAACAACTAAAATAAAACTGCTGTATCAGCTTTCCGCTATTATTATCATGCTGACCACTGACTGCTGAGAGCTACTTATGCTTACTGTTGCCCTACCGAAAGGCGAACTTCTTAAAAATAGCATCTTTCTGTTAAAATCTGTGGGATTGGATTTTAGTGCTTTTTTGGATTCAGGTACCCGTCAACTTCAAATTCCCGATGCCACTGGGAAAGCGAAAGGTTTGTTGGTGCGGGCACAGGATGTGCCTGTGTATGTAGAATACGGTCAGGCACAGTTAGGTATTGTTGGTTATGATGTGCTACGAGAGAAAAAGCCACAAGTTGCTCACTTAGTTGATTTGCAGTTTGGGCATTGTCGAATGTCCGTGGCAGTCAAACAATCCAGTCATTATCGTCATGCTTTGGAATTACCCCCTCACAGTCGAGTTGCTTCTAAGTATGTGAACTGCGCTCGTGAATTTTTCCACAGTCTGGATTTACCTGTAGAAATTGTCCCGTTGTATGGTTCAGTGGAACTAGGCCCAATTACAGGTATGTCCGAGGCAATCGTCGATTTGGTTTCTACTGGCCGGACGTTGCGTGAGAATGGTTTAGTTGAGATTGAAACTTTGTATGAAAGCACGGCAAGAGCGATCGCCCATCCTCTTAGTTATCGCTTAAACACAGGTGATTTACATACATTGGTTGAACAACTCCGAAAGGAATGAAGTCATCCCTCATTGATTGCTCCCACCGCCGCCAGAGCGTACTAACCTCAAGATTTCATCTATGCTCGCATTTAAGTTTCTGATATCGGCTTTGATTTCCCTGATATCAGCTTTTACTTCTCGCATATCCGATGCTAAGCCAGTAGCTAATGTCAATGCTCTAGAAATGGCAACCTGAGACGTACCAATAGTTCCGGCTTGAATCTTGAGGTTGGTTACATCTTCAGTCAAGTCATTTAGCCTCGTATAAATATCGTCAAATCTTGCGTCGTCAGTCACTAGTTTTCTCCCTATTTGTGATAGATATTAACTTTCTTTAACGCCATTTTGAGATAATTTGCTGTCACTGTGAATAATCAGATTGAGTAAGCTATCTATGAAGCGATAGCACTCTATTGGCACAACATCTCCACCATGCAGCAGATCTCGCACAATCATAAAATGGATCAGTGTTCCCACAAACGTTCGTGCGGCAACTTCAGGATCAGCAAGCTGAAGTTTAGGATGAGTCGCAAAGTATTGTATGAGAAGGTTAAGATTTGGCTTTTCAATATTCTGGACAAACGCCTGTCCCAATTCTGGGAAACGTCCCGACTCCCCAATGATGATTCTGAAAAACGTTAGCCCTTGCGAGTCTTGAGTAATATTGTCAAGCATTTGAGTGGCATAACGTTTCAAAAATACAACGGGTTCCTCTTCCAATGGTGAAACGTCTTGTTGCTGAAAAAGGTTTGCCCTGCACGCCATTCGTTGAATCAGGGCGGTAAACAATGCCTCCTTGTCAGCAAAGTGGCGGTAGACTGTGGCTTTAGAAACCCCTGCGGCTGCCACAATTTTATCGATCCTGGCACCTGCATAGCCATGTTCCAGAAACTCCTGCATCGCTCCACGCAGGATCGCTTCAGTTTTTTCGGACGATAACTCCCGCTCAACACTCTTATTGTTACTCATCGCTCAATTTCCCCTGTTTCCTGGATATCCACTAATACTATTGACTGATTTCCATCATACTCCTTGACAATACTAAACTGTTTTGTTTTAATAAAAATAAGCAAAACAAAACAGTTTAGTATTATTAAATAAGGAAAACCATGTTTAATCCTACCCGTATTGATGTTCACCAGCATATCGTTCCTCCTGATTACGCAAACTGGCTGACTGAGAATGGCATCAAGCCTGGAGGAGGTTCTGTGCCAAATTGGAGTGTAGAAGATGCACTCAACATGATGGATA
>JAQYWP010000750.1 GCA_029379285.1 Rhizonema sp. PD38 | reverse complement strand
ATTCTGTAATTGCTTCAGCTAATTTTCTAATATTATTCCCTGGCACAAGAATACCTGTTTCTCCATCTTGCAAGTGTTCTGGAATGCCTCCAACTGCACTGGCAATAACGGGTCGATAGCGAGCATAGGCTTCAAGAGTCACAAGGCCAGCCGGTTCAGGCCACACACTAGGGAAGATTAAAGTAAAACACTCTTGATAAAGAGTATTTATTTTTTCTCGATCGCACCAGCCGTGCCAAATAATCCGATTGCTCAATCCCAGCTTATTAGCTAATGTTTCCAGCCGGGATCTGTCCCAACCTTCACCTGCAATGTCAAGTTGAATTCGCTCGTCTGTATGTACTAGTGTTCTGAGCAGCCATTCCAGTCCTTTATCAGGAACAATCCTGCCAACAAATAAAATTCGGTGATTTTTATGTGTTTCTAAACTTAAAGGTGCAGCTCCTGTTTGCGGTACAGAGATACCACAATATAATGTTGCAGTAAGTTGAGGTGGTACGCCGTTTTTGATTAGCTGTCCCCGTACATAGTCACTATTAGCAAGGAGAATAACTTTTAGTTTTTTTAAGTGAGTGAGAAGCTGATGAACATATTGCAATTCTTTAATTGCTCTTAGAGGTTTGCGGCTACCACATTTGTCTACAGCTTTGCCCCAGGTGCATCCCAAATAAGAGAAATTGCGATTGCAAACTGCATTCTGTCCAGCTAGATATTTTGTCCCGCTAGGACAATAGAGTGAGTGATTGTGAACGGTAAAAACAGCCGGACATTCACCAGAAAGCTGTAGTAGCAAATCTACACTATGGACATGAAGCAATTTAAACTGGCTCTGATCGATATTCGTCAGTGATTTTATCACGCGATCATTGACATCAGGTAAGCGATTGTCAAATAAATAAGCTAAATAGGCTTCTACTCCCCCACCTGCACCTACCTTAAAAGTGGAACAGTGATAAATCATTTTTTTTTCATACATTGAGTCAGTCAATGTATCACTGTTTTCATTAGCATTATCTGTTAAATTATACATAAAGTAAGACAGTTTAGTTAAAATTATATATTAATGAGCGTAATAAAACTATTTCTTATTTTACTCCTTGTATATTTCACTCTTTCCCTTACAAAATATAAGAGTAATCATGAAAAAACTCGCTCTTATATTTCCATAAACTTTTGAAGTAAAACCCTTTTCAATTGCTGACTCAATGACCAAAAAGACGGTAGTAGATGCAATATGACAGAACTATTTTTTTACTGGAGTGAAAAATGGCAAAGTTACGCGCACTAAATAGTTCTGTTGGATTTATCTGACTTGATCGATTTCGTATTGTGTCTTGTGATATTCCCAAAGCTTACCGCGTCGCTCAAGTAATTCTTGATACATACCCTGCTCTACTATAGAGCCTTGTTCCAAAACGACAACTTTATCTGCTTGTGCAATTGTAGAGAGTCTGTGAGCAATCGCAATGACTGTTCTACCTACAGAAAGCTTTTCTAAGGATTCCTGAATCAATCGCTCCGTGACAGAATCTAATGCGCTTGTTGCTTCGTCCAAAATGAGAATATCTGGGTTGCGTAGTAAGGCGCGAGCGATCGCAATCCGCTGACGTTGTCCTCCAGACAAGCGAACGCCTCTATCTCCCAACCGCGTTTCCATACCTTCGGGCATGTCCAAAATAAACTCCAACGCATTCGCAAGCTGAGCCGCTTCTCGAATTTCTGCTTCCGTTGCCTCTGGCGTACCGTAAGCAATATTATTTAAGACAGAAGTATTAAAAATAAATGTATCTTGGCTGACTACAGCAATCTTGTGACGCAGGGAGTTGATTTCAAATTGTCTTGCATCAATTCCATCAAAGAAAACGTTTCCTTGTGTAGGATCGTAAAATCGGGGAATTAAATCAGCGAGTGTTGTTTTACCAGCACCAGAAGCTCCAACTAATGCTGTCATCTTCCCCCGTTCGATGCTAAGCGTAACATTATTTATCACCAGATAACTGGGGTCGTAGCCAAAATCGATTGAAACTAAGTCTATAGACTGCTTTAATCCTTTAAACTCAACTGTACCGTTTTGGAAGTATGCTTTATTATCTGTTCTGATAATTTCTTTAATGTTCTCTGCTGAACCTAGTAAGGTATTTAAATATGTTAATGTGCCGTTAACATCTTGTGCAATTGGTACAAGACGAAATAGAACAAAGAAAAACGTTAGTAAAGGACCAATTTCTGGTGTCTTACTACTAATAACGTTAGTAAAAGACAAAATAATCATCCCAATAATAACGGTAGTGGATATTCCTTCAGCAATTGGCTTCACGAGTGTCCATATCAATGTCACTTTTTCGGACGTGCTTACTATCTGATCACTAGCTGCATAGTAACGTTTACGTTCAAAATCTTGAGTTCCAAATGTCTGAACTGTCCGAATTCCACTAATAAATTCTATTGCTGTCGAAGTAAAATTTCCGTTAGCGATTGATGTACTAAAACTTGCTTCTCTAACTCTTCCATTAAGCGTTTTAAATCCCACTGCTATGAGCGAAAATAGTAATATTGTGATAATTGTAAGTTGCCACGATATCACCAACATTGAAATTAAATAGACAATAATTGTCAGCCCTCTTGTAAAGATAAAAGCTGAGCCACTAAAGCCTTGTTTTAGCCTTTCAACTTCTGTCGTAATTGTATTAATGAGTTCGCCAGAACGACTTTTATTAAAGTAACTAAGCGGTAGAGATTGTAGTTGTTCAAAAACCCTCTTTCGTAAGTGATCGCTAAGATGCAGTTGACTAAACTCAGTATAAATCTGTGCAAAATAATTGAAGCCAGCACGCATCCAAGTGCTTAATAAAATCAGAACTGATATTCTAATTAAACGGCTTACTGGCGATGTATTAATTCCCAAAATATTAGTATTAATCCAACTTACTCCAGTTTTTATAGGAGCGGCGTTAGGATTGGCTAAGCTTTGGAGAAAAGACATGAGAAATCCGATAGTAACACCCTCAAATGTTGCTGCCAAAAACGAAAATATTACAGCTAAAATGGCAATTTTTTTAAAGTGTTTAAACTCTCCCAAGATTAAGCGGTTATTCTGCCAGAAGCTGGTAGTTTGCACTATACTCTTAAGCAGGTTTGTTAGTGGTTTAGATTTGAGAAGCATAACTATTTTTCCTTAATACTTTGAGCAGGCATATGCCGCAGTTACCACACAAAAAACTTTTCTCAAGTGATATATGAGTCCTTAATTACTACTATTTATATAAGTATAATTGTATACCATTCAGGCGCTTTTTTAAATCCAAAGAGTGCATTTACTTAATATCGAAACTACAATGCTACAAACTTCTCAAAACCTATACTTAGGATGGATGTAAGTTTTTCTGAATCAGAGATTAGAATAATGTGTTTGCAAGCACTAGCCTCCAGTATAGCTGTCATCAATAATATGGTTAAGCATTCAGCTATCAGTAGTCAGCAATCACCTATGCTCATGAATTTGGTGAACATAGGCAACTTAACTTAATCTTTTACAAGTCATATCGGCTGATAACTGATAGAGTGCAAGTTTAACTCTTTATTTTTGAGAGATCTGTGTGATCATACCTCACAAGTCAATTAAAGAGCTTGGCTGTCTAGATCTAACATATTCGATTGTGCCTTTACCTGCCATAGACTTGTCACGCCAGGTAGTGCATTTAGTTGTCGTTGCTCTTCTAAAGTTAGCTGCACTGCATCTTTTAACGTACAGCAACTAGGTCCCAATAAACTCATTTCACCTCGGATGACATTGAACAACTGAGGCAGAGTGTCCAAACCGGACTTACGCATCCAACGTCCTAGCTGTGTAGTCTTCTGGTGGTTTTCACTGTTTAATAAATTATTGTAATGTTTGGTTACTTCAGGTTTATGGTGTTTTCCATCCACTATAGTTGTACGAAACTTTATCACTCGAAAAAGTTTACCCCGCGCTCCAACATGCCAATCAAATGAAAAAAGTGAACCAGGGGAGTAAACGCGCATTAGCAAAACTAATACTAGCATCACTGGACTTACTGCTATTAGAAACGCTATAGCAAAGAGCCAGTCAATAAGCCTTTTCAACCAAGTTAAGAGTAGATTACTTTTTGATTTATGAGCAGTGGGTATACGTAGGAATAATGGCTTCGAGGCTTGTACACAAGCTTCTACCCACAACTTAAGCTTCGCTTCACCAATACGAGGATCTATCCGAACTAAGGTTACTGGAGAATTTTTTAAGCACTTAAATAACAATTGCTCTTGATCGAGGGGAAGTAAATACGGCTGTTTTACTTCTCTAGGAGTACTCACCAACAACTGACCCCGTCGCCACTGAAGCGTGCAGTATGCAGAAGAATTGTCTTGGTGTTGCTGCTTGAGATTGTAGTAAGTCTGTAAAGTAGAAATTATTGAGGTTGTCATAATGTATTTGAACTCATAAAGTTGTAGAGTGCACACCCAATATTCAATGTCAAGTTGTCAGGAACCATCACCATCTTAATTTCAAAAGCAAAAGATCATTGATTAGAGAACACAAGAAATGTAATATAACTATCCTTAAAAATAATTACACATCTTTATAAATCCTTTACATGTTTTTCGGATTTACCATTTTAGAGATTTACAATCAGACGAATAAAATGATAGTTTCCAGAGAAAACTAAATATCCCTGTTACTGTATACATGTTTGTGTGCTTGGGTCGTTAATATCTAGGATATAAGACCCAGTTAAAACATGCAGTTGCTTATATAAATTCTTTA
>JAQYWP010000749.1 GCA_029379285.1 Rhizonema sp. PD38 | reverse complement strand
ATACAATACTATCTCAGCCTCAAAGAAGGTTGTTAATATGAACCAACAAAGATCTAATCGTATTTCCTCAGGTGTTATTGCAGGAGTTTCAGCAGCAGTTGTAGCGGTAAGCGGTGCTGTAGCTTGGTTTACTTGGAACTCCCATTCTCATGATGTAACAACACAAAACCCATCCAAAACCGCAACTCAACCGATAACACAACCGACAGCTCAACCAACAACCCAACCAACAACCCAACCAACAACCCAACCGACAGAGCAGCCAACGAACAACACGGATGCGAACGAGCAAACTGCTGAAATATATTGGCTGCAAGACACTGGTCAAAAATTGGAGTTGGTTCCCGAGCCAGTTAAAATTCAAGCTAGTAAAGACCAGCCCGACCAATTTTTAGCAGCAGCATTCCAAAGCTTGTTAGCAGGACCTAAGGAAGCGACTAATTCTACCACCATCCCAAAAGGAACAAAGCTTTTAGGTGTGAAGATGGAGAATAATGCCGTCCACGTTGATTTATCTGAGCAATTTACTGCCGGGGGTGGTAGTAGCTCAATGATGGGTCGCGTGGGACAAGTTGTCTACACAGCCACAGCTTTAAACCCAAACGCCAAGGTGTACATTGACGTGAATGGAAAACCGTTAGATGTTTTAGGTGGGGAAGGTTTGGAGTTGGAACAGCCCCTGACTCGTGAAAGCTTTAATAAAAACTATTCACTATAGTACTTTGTCAACCTAAAATAGCCCTTGTAAAGGAGGAAATCGGCAGGCCGCACCGCTTCTAGCAGGTGTATCGCGAAGACGCGCAAGTGGCGTTAGGCAGTAGTTCGTGTTGGAGTGAGGAAGAAATTTGAAAGCTCTAAAAATCCTTGAAACAAGAATATTTATTTCGTCTTCTTCATAAATGAATAACGGTGCTAGTACCTGTCAGGGCATGTATGGTGCTAGATCATGGGTAATTGTTCTTTCTTCCTATTCCCCATTATCTACTACCATGTCGGCTTCTATATATCTAGCAACTTACGCGCTCCACATACTATCTAAGACTTACTTTCTGGTCTTTAGTCAAAGGAAGTGGGGAGTTAAGGATTAAACATCCTCACTCCTCACTAATCATTTAGACTAATGATTTACAACTTGCCATTTAAAATCCGAAAGTTATGGGCTTGCTGTTCTAACCTGCTGGCGAGGCGATCGCATACCCGATTACACAATTCAAAAATCATTTCGTCTTCCACCCGGTAGTAGGCGCAAGTTCCCTCGCTGCGGCGGCTGAGTATTCCTGCTTGCCACATGACTTTCAGGTGCTTAGACACATTTGCCTGAGAAGTATGAGTTGCCTCTACCAACTCTTGTACACATTTTTCATCATCTTGCAGTAGATGCAACAGCCGCAGACGCATCGGTTCACTTAACAAGCTGAAGTATTCAGCTATTTGTTGTACAACTTCTGGTGGTACAGGCAACGCTTGTTTCATCAGGATTGACCCGTAAGGACTCAACTAAAATTTTTACAATGAGACATTCGATATATAGATTAATACTTAATCAGGGTTAATGCGCATTAAAGGTTGACCATATTCTACAGGTTCGCCATTTTGCACAAGAATTTCGATGACTTGTCCGGATACTTCAGCTTCAATTTCGTTCATTAGCTTCATCGCTTCAATGATGCAGACTGTTTGACCACTGCGGATGCGATCGCTCACGTCCACAAATGCTTGTTCGCCAGGAGCAGAAGCACGATAGAACGTTCCCACCATCGGGGAGAGGACCTCAACTAGCTTAAGATCGTGCGTTTGCGGGGTGCTTGATAACACGGTACTTCCCGCTATAAAACTGTTTTCGACGCTGCTCTTCGTCACAATAGTTTCCGTGACTTCGGGTAAAACCACCTCAGGTGTAGGTGGTTTTGATGTTAATGCCGAACCACCTACAACACCTAAGCCAACTTGCCCAGACGATATCTGATTACTGATGCTGCTCGCAGTCTTGCGTACTGTTAGCTCAAAGTTATCACTTTTTATCGTGACTTCCGCAAAGTCAGTTTGTGCAATCGTTTCTAGCAATTGGCGGATTTGATTAAAGTCCAATGGCACAGCTTTTATGTCCTCATGCAATCAGGTAAAAGATAATTGATAGGATAGCGAGGCAGGAGGAGAAATCCCTACTTTGTTAGGGATGGAATTGGGAGGCATTACTCGCGACCAAGATATGAATCTGTACGGGTGTCTATACGAATGCGTTCTCCTTGAGAAATAAACAAAGGCACCATCACATTCGCACCAGTTTCTACCGTTGCAGGCTTAGTGCCACCTGTCGCCGTATCACCTTTAACGCCTGGATCTGTTTGCACTACTTCCAACACCACAGAGTTGGGCAGTTCCACGTCCAACACTTGATCACCCCAACGGATAACATTGGCTTCCATCCCTTCTTTAAGGTATTTGACGCGATCTCCTATCTGCGCCGCGCTTAACCTACCTTCCTCGTAAGTCTCCATATCCATAAAGACGTACTCCTCGCCATCTTTATAAGTATGCTGCATTGTACTTTTTTCTAGGGTGGCTTGCGGCACTGTTTCTCCGGCACGGAAGGTTCTTTCCACCACGCTGCCATTTTGAGCATTTTTCAGCTTTGTGCGGACAAAGGCAGAACCTTTTCCTGGCTTAACGTGAAGGAATTCCACTACTCGCCACACTGAACCATCTAATACAATCGAGACGCCCGGTCTAAAGTCGTTACTAGAGATCATGAAAATTTTCAAATTTAGAGGACAATCGGCATTTATTGTACCCTTCTAGAGGAGTATTTAGTCATTGGTTCTTAGTTATTTAGTCATTCGACTAACCCAACCTGTCCTCCGGCACTGAAACGAAAGTTTTGACAAGTCCTTCGGACAAGACACTTACCAGTAAATAAATCGGATGCCGTATGTCTTAACCCAAGCGCGAAGTCTTGGGGGCGGTTGCTGACGCGAAACTCGCGCCTTGAGAGTACTCTTTCCGGCAGATTTCGCGTCAAGAGAGCTTCGCTTTGAAGCTACAGCCTTTCGGGATACGCTTCCCCCGGAAGACTTCGCGACTACGACTCTCGTTCCAGTTTGACTGAGGGATATCTATTTTTATGGATCTCCCTTATGAGCGCTGGCTCCTAAAAAACACAGAAGCACAAAATTCATGACCTAAAACGGTATGACTGATGACTAATAACATTTATGTTTTAATTTTGGCGGCCACTTTAGATTATTTGATTGGCGATCCGACGGGTTGGCTTCACCCAGTGCAAGTTATGGGGTGGGTAATTACTCGCTTTACCAAATTCGCTCTCAACTACAGTCAGAATTCTTTAACGCAACGCATAGCTGGAATTGCTCTAGGGGTTATCCTGATATTTGGTAGCGGGCTTGTGGGTTGGTTGATAATTCAAAGTGCTAAACTATTGCATCCACTGTTAGGACTTGCTACAGAAAGTATTCTTTTAGCCAGTTGTTTTGCTCTAAAAAGTTTAAGACAGGCAGCCGAAACAGTTTTACAACCTCTAACAGCAGGACAACTTAGTAATGCTCGCTCTATTTTAAGTCATTACGTTGGTAGAGATACACAAAATTTAACCGAACCAGAAATTTTGCGAGCCATTTTAGAAACGGTCACAGAAAATGCCACAGATGGAGTGATGGCTCCGCTTTTCTATGCAATTGTTGGTGCTTGCGTGCCGCAAATTGGTCCAACTCCTTTAGCTTTGGCATACAAAGCCAGCAGTACGCTTGATTCTATGGTAGGTTACCGAGTTAGTCCCTACACTTATATAGGATGGTTTAGTGCCAGATTGGAAGATTGCTTGACTTGGTTACCCTGTAGGTTCACAGTCATGACTCTATCATTTGTATCGGGTAAACCAAAGTATATTTGGCAGATTTGTCAGCGAGATGCCGTTGCCGATCCCAGTCCCAATTCTGGTTGGAGTGAATGCGCCTATGCTGCTATTTTAGGTGTGCAAATGGGCGGTACGAACTGGTATGGCGGA
The DNA here is from genome assembly GCA_029379285.1 of Rhizonema sp. PD38. Classification (GTDB taxonomy): domain Bacteria; phylum Cyanobacteriota; class Cyanobacteriia; order Cyanobacteriales; family Nostocaceae; genus Rhizonema. The sequence continues at coordinate 803 of JAQYWP010000749.1, read as the reverse complement.
GTCGCCAAACACAAACCTCTATTAGGAGATGCAATTCATCCGATCACAGCAAATTGTATCCAGAGTGCTTTGCAACTGACTCGATATTGCTTTTTGCTTTGGGTGGGGGGAGCGATCACCCTACTCCTAATATCCTTAAAAAGGTAATGATGAAGATAGGGAATTGGGAAAAATAGGAGTAGAGCTTTTATTGTTAACTCCTACCTCATAACTCATCACTTATTACTTAAGGGGTGTCGCTTTATGAATCTATCAGTCAAGGTGGTTGAAATTCTCTCAGCTGAGGAACTTCGTCGTACTGTGACTCGTCTCGCCTCTGAGATAGTGGAAAGGACGCGAGATCTGTCCCAACTGGTACTTATCGGTATTTATTCTCGAGGTGTGCCGTTAGCTCAGTTGTTAGCGGATCAGATTGAGGTACTTGAAGATGTACCTGTGGCGGTGGGAGCATTAGACATCACATTCTATCGAGACGATCTCGACCAGATTGGGTTGAGGACTCCTTTAAAAACTGACATCCCTTTTGACTTAACGGGGAAAACAGTTATTCTCGTAGATGATGTTATTTTTAAAGGACGGACAATTCGCGCCGCTTTGAATGCGGTGAATGAGTACGGTAGACCTGAGGTTATTCGTTTAGCAGTACTGGTAGACAGGGGTCATCGCGAAGTACCTATTCACCCTGATTTTTTTGGTAAGCATCTCCCCACAAATACTGAAGAGATTGTCAGAGTTTACTTACACCCTTGGGATGGACGAGATGCAGTCGAACTGCTTGGAGATTAAAGTCTTGATTGTTGAGC
>JAQYWP010000748.1 GCA_029379285.1 Rhizonema sp. PD38 | reverse complement strand
ATATTAGATTCTTCTGATTCCTTGTGTCAAGCCTGATTGAGATGCTCTTACCCTGACGGCATTAGAAGGACAATCCGACCATTTCAAACACAAAGTTCTGGATGTAGTTCGGCGCTCTGGTATTAATACAAAAGACCCCTTATTTCTAGTTTTAAGTTCCCTTGGCAAGTTCGAGGTATTGATGGAAGAGATTCCAGACAAACTTGAGACTGTTGTGAAAACGTGGACAATTGAAATAGATAACAAGCTTGATAAGGCATCAAGTGTAGCCATTGTTCAGCGTCATAGTGCGATCACCAAAGCAGCGTCAGCTTTATTAAAGAAAGGAGGGCAACAAAAATCTAGCACGATTTTCAGTTCTGTGCTACCTTTTGTCCTATTATTCAGTGCATTTGGTTTGGGTATCCTAGTTGGTATTCCTATTTGGAGAAATGGCGAGCCAGTTCGCCTAAGCTTTGAAGAGAGAGAAGCTTTGATTTGGGCTAAATCGACTGACGGACAATTCGCCCATCAGCTTATGCGGTGGAATGATTTTGATATTAATGTTTGTCGTCAGGAGCCAGAGCGCTTAAAAGGTAGATGCGTGCTCTGGGTTGTGCCCTACGACAAGCGAGCCACTTATCAAAAGCAATTGAGCAAGTGATTCTGGACTTTGCTTGCGCTGTTATGATCGTCTTCCCATCTGGGTGTCTCGACTATCCCTTCAGCGATCGCTTTGATTGCGGCTTGAGCTCGGCTAGAGCAACTCAATTTTTGAAGAACTTGATGTACGTGACTGCGTACCGTTCCAACCGATATGTATAGATGAGCAGCAATTTCCCTATTAGTTATGCCTTGCACCATCAATCGCAGTACATCTATTTCTCTCCGACTAAGGATACTTGCAGGAGCAATACACTCTCGTTTCTGAATTTGAACACGTCGAACATGTTTTGTTTGACTGTTCATATTTTCAATGAGAATTTTACCAATCGTTGAATCAATCCAAGACTCTCCTTTGTAAGTAGCACACACTGCTTCTACTAACTTTTTCATTGATAAACTTTTGATGCAGTATGAGTCGGCTCCATTTTTAAATGCTTTTGTCACTGTATCCTGATCAGGATCGGCAGTTAGTATGAGAACTTTAGTCGCTAAAAAATCACTTTTAATTTTTAAGCAAAGTTCTGCACCATTTATATCGGGCAGATTAATATCAACTAATGCTAAATCTGGACTATGTTTTTTGATGAGGCTTAGTCCAACAAAGGCATTTTCTGCCTCGCCGCACACTTTGATAGATTTGTTGGCAGAAAGTGCGCCAACTATGCCAAATCGCGTTAACTCATGATCTTCAATGATTACGACCTTAATTTGACTCATAATTGTTCTTGTAATTCTATATTATAGCTATTATATTACGGACACAAAATTTATGATATTTATTAAAGCGGCTTTTTAAGGGGGTTCCTATTTTATATACGTTATCAGCGTCATTACTGATGTAAATCAACAATAGATGCCATAGATTCTGATTAGCTTTCTTAATGGAAATTGAGGCATACATCTTATGCTGAAAAGCTTAGATTATCTTAAAGAGAAATATAATGCACATTTATCTTTAAGTCAAGACAATAAAGATAGAATTTTATTGCTAAGTGACAATGACTTGGATGAATCTCTACTTAACTATATCCAAGTTTGCACATCGTTTTGGGTTAGACATACTGACAGCACAGAAGTATTACAAATAGTCAGGAAGTCACCTCTAGATTTAATGGTAATATTCGCTCTGGATTTACCAAACTGGCATGATTTGATTGGCAATATTCGCTCAGCCGCAATTGCTTATTTCCCAATTTTGCTGGTGAGTGATATCGACAGTCTTACTTTGGAGTCAGGATTATTAGCAGGTGCAGACGATTTAGTAACGAAACCTTTTGCCGCCAGCGAGCTGAAAGCGAAAATTGGGACATTGTTGAGGATGAATCGCCGGATCACTGAAGCTAGCGATCGCTCCCTAGCGCAAGAAAATTTCGTTCGACTCTTAGTTCATGATCTAAGAGTCCCGCTCTATGCAACCAGCCAAATCTTAGATTCTCTTGTGGAAGGGGTTTATGGACAAGAGCTTAAAGAAATTTCTCCAATTCTACGCCGTCTCCATTCAAGTACGCAAAGTTCACTTGAGTTAGTCAAAACTCTTCTAGATACTTCCCTTTATGATGCTGGTGTTAAGAAGCCAAACTTTGAAAAAATAGATATTCAGCAGACTCTCGTCTTTATAGCAGAGCAACTACGCTCTTTAGCTATGGCTAAAAATTTGAAGATGCAAATAAACTTGAGTGTATCTTCACCAACTTTGATCGTTGGCGATCCTATTGAATTGCAACGAGTTTTTCTGAATTTAATTAGCAACGCAATCAAATTTACCAATTTTGGTTGTGTGAGTATTGGGCTACAGAATAATGACAAAGCGATTATTGAGATTAGCGATTCCGGGATGGGAATCACTGCAAAAGACTTACCCAATATTTTTAGCCGATACTACTGTGGTGATAGAAGCAAGGGAGGCAACGTGGGTTCTGGGCTGGGGCTTTATTTAGCAAAGCAAATTGTTGAAGCGCACAAAGGGAGAATTGAGGTTTTCTCTGCTCCGGGGCTTGGTTCCACATTTATTGTTGAACTCCCAATTTCTTAACAAAAATACATTTAAATAAAAAGTTTGTGTGTATGTACTTAACAAACTATTAGAGCTCTCCAATAGTTTGCTATCTTAAGTAAAATTACACAAGCCAAATTTAGATGAACACTAAATTAGATAGAGTTTTAGCAAAACTTGAGCTTCTTGTCGCTTGGTTTATAGTTGCCATTTTATCTGTTATTGGGATAAGCAGTCTCGGACAACCAATTATTAGTTGTTTTTATTTTCTAATTGCTGGGATTATTTGTCCAATTAATCCTCTACCGAATTATCAAAAGTTCATTATTGTTTTAATAGCCTTTATTTCAGGTATGTGGCTAGGTCTAATTTGACAAAAGACTTTGAATGTTCAAAAATTATCCAGTCTAACTTCTCGCAAAATATCTGATACTTTCCAACCGCTAGGGTTCATCTGAGCGTATCTCATTAGACATCTCCAAAATAGAAGCCACCTGTGGTAAAAGGGTATAACACAGTCTTTTTTTACCAGAAGAACATGAGTGATATATTAGGTTATATTAAAAACAATACTCAGGAAACGCAACGACTGGTAGGTCTAAAGTATGAGCAATTAGAGCAACTAATAAAGCAGGCGATCGCATTACATAGCCAAAAGCAAAAGGAACTCGAAGCACAGAAAGTTAGGATCATAAATCAAGGAGGTGGTCGTAAGGTAAAGTTATCGACTGAAGAGCAAATTCTGTTAACATTGATATACTTAAGACATTTGACAACATTTCAATTACTAGGTATTCAGTTCGGGGTGAGTGAATCAACTGCAAATAATACATTTAACTACTGGTTGCCACTCCTACAAAAACTGTTACCATGTAGTTTGCTTGAACAGGTAAAAAAAACGCCAGTGACTATGAAATTGTTCAAGAAATTTTAACAGACTATGAATTAATAGTAGATAGTTCGGAACATCCTAGAGAGAGACCTGGCGAGTATAAAGAGCAAGAAAAATATTACTCAGGCAAGAAAAAGAACCATACCTTTAAAAACCAAATTACTGTTTTACCTGATGGTCAAGATATTGTTGATATAATCGCAGGAGAACCTGGACCAAAAAGTGACATAACTTTATTTCGGTCAGGTCAAAAAGGATTTAAACCTAATCAAAAGTTTAAAGGAGATAAAGGGTATGAAGGAGAAGCATCAATTAAGACTCCAACAAAAAAGCCTAAAAAAGGTGAATTAACTCGAGCCGAAAAAGACAAAAATAGAAAAATGGCGTCTGACCGAATATTTATTGAACATTTGATTCGTGTAATTAGGATATTTAGAGTTGCGTCTGAAAGATTTAGATTAAATCCAAGTAAATACGAACAAATAATTATGACAATATGTGGGCTTGTAAGATTTCGGATAGGAGCATTAGTTTTACCAATATGAAATAGTGAGAAGTAACCTGGTTAAAGTTAGCGTATTAATCTGTTATTTTTACCTGATTACCAATAGTAACTGTCTCAAACCCTGATTATTACGTTGAGACTGGCTGACGTTTGCAATTGGCGATCGCCGGTTAGAATTCAGTCAGAGAGCGGTATTAGCATTTTTCGGAGATGTCTATTAGAGGTGGCTCAGCGACAACATCTAATGATTCTGGCAAAGTCTGCCGGATGGAATCCTCCATCCGGCGGCGAAGCTCGCGGGAGAGAGTACTCTCTCCCGCAGACTTCGCAGCTTTGCGCTCTGCTTCAAACAATTCTTCCAGCAAGATAGGCTCTTGAGTTTGAGTCGAAGCTGATTGGAGTTCAGATTCACTATCTTTGGGTTGATTTTTTGGAGTTGGTTTTAAGATTTTGACGATACCTTTATTCACAAAGCTTTTTTCCTATTTTTTCGATAAAACAAGTATAAACTCGAAGTCTGCCGGGTGGAGTACTCCATCCGGCGAGCTTCGCTAGCTTGGGTAAACTCGACTACTACAGGCAGTTTTACTTAATCCAATTCCACCTGCTGAGTTTTGGGCATCACCTTCTGAGCTTCTTGTTGTTGAGCGAGCGCTTTGATTTTATCTAGTTCAAGCTGCGTAATATTATTGACGATAATCTCAAACCTTAGCTGAGAAGGTTCTTTGGTTGCCTCCAAAGCTCGGGCTAGCTCCTTCAGAGAACGAGCTTTTCTATCAAAAGTTAAATGC
>JAQYWP010000747.1 GCA_029379285.1 Rhizonema sp. PD38 | reverse complement strand
CTAGCACAGAAATGTGGTTCGATTCCACATTCTAGTCTTTCTGTCAATGCGTAAGTTCTGACCCTCTGCTGCACCATACCATCTACTACCTACTTCAAGGTCAGTTGCGTTGCTACGCACTGTTGCTTGCCTTCAGCTTACTTCTTAACTTAATAACACCGCTTGACATTTTAATTTACATCAATTAGTGTAAAATGTAATGATGTAAATCCACTGTTTTTGTAACTCATGTATTTTGACGACGTGCGTCAGTGGCAGGGAACTGCGGAGGCGCTTGCAAAAGAACTAAAACGCCAGATTGAGCAGCTAGGACTGTCAGTAGAAGCACCTGCCCTACGGACTGTTCGATCATGGCGAGCAAAGCAACTTCTATCGCAACCCAAAGGAGAAGAATTTGGATTTCGACAGATTTTGGAGGGGTTAGCAACAACTCTCTTATTGAAGAAAGGCTGGACACTTACAGTGATCGCTCAAGTTTTGCCTTCATTTCCTGAAGATGTTTTAGAAAGGCAAATCATTGCAGAAGCTGATGGTCAAGACCCTACATGGTCACCTGCAATGCAAACAATTCCTTTGCCACTATCGACGGGACATCGCCAAGTATTCGATTTAGCTGAAGATGCTATTGTCCTGTTGGCGCAGGGAATTCTTCGCCAATATGACCGGGTTCTTTCTGGTAGAGAAATCGTGTGCCAACACGACAGTATGCCACCCGAACTCTATAAGGCAATGTGTAAGTTGGGTCGTCTATATATCGAAGAAGGACTAACCGATAGCGCTGCTTGCGTGCATACTGTTTTGGAACGTGCTAGATACTCGCTTGTTTGCGAGCAGTGGAAATTGGAAGTTTTTCGCAACTCTGATTTTCGCTTCGGTGGAGTTACCCTAATTGACCCTGACCTGCGCGTACCAACCTCAGATTGTTCCGAGATTGCTGCTATCAGTGGAGCCTTTGGCGAAGACAATGTGATTGAGCATCGGCTCCATCGATACTTGCGTGAGGCAACTGAGCGAATGGGAAGTCGTCGGCAGCACAAAGCCTACACTGCTTTACGGGAGCTAGTTGGCAGGTACTCGCTTATAGTCGAACATCAACTATGGGATTATTTGGTTGACAAAAACCTAACCCCCATACAGGGGAAAATAATTGACACATTCTTCGACTCAGTACCAGATATCTGGCTAATCAAAGGGCTAGCTCATCGTTGTGCTCACTGTGGCACGTTGATGCGACCGCATCCTGATAAAAAAAATTTTCCAGAAGGGCGCTGTCCAATCCGCCAGTGTAACAGCCGCAAAAGACCAAAAGTTTTGGAGAAGTTAGACCCAACTCAAAACCCTTTGTTGATTGCCAAGCCTCAAATTCTTACTTACTGGACTGGCCCGGCAATTGATGAATTAGAAATTTTTGATATAGCCCAACAACACGGGCTAAATGCTGAACTGTACCCAGAATCGGATTTATGTGATGTGTCGATAAATGAACGGGCAATTGGTATTGATGCTAAATCTTACACAAGTCCGGTATCTCTAGCTCTACGCCTTAACCGTAGCATTGGGGGATTGATTCACTATCGTCGTCGCATTATTGCTATTAGCGACCAGTTAATTGAAGAAAACCCGAGTTACATTTCGACCCTAAAGTCAACACTCGATAAAAAGGGTGACCCTACTACTTTAGAAATTCTGTCAGTTTCCTTGGGAATTGAGTTTTTAAAACAGATGTAAGTTGTCATGCTTACAAGTTTCACTTTTTGGAGACCGTAACCCTTGATATATCAAAAATGCTTTGGAAAAGTCAAGACGCAACAGCTTAATAAATCGGTAGAGATAATTAAACGTAACATTCCAACTAGTAAACATAATCTGGGAAAAACTTTCCCCTTCTCTCAGATCTTGCTCTTTCTTCTTTCTTTTACCTAATTTATTATGCGAATCAAACCTGATTTCTGGCAAGGTGCAGACCGAATTTGTTGGCTGTGCGTCTTGATGGAAGAATTTATTGGTACTGATTCACTGGAGTATGCACCAGTGGCGATGTCAGGCATGGCGAGTATCTTGAATGCACCTAAATTAAAGCAAGCTCGTCAAGCCATTTTCAATATGCGGCAGATGTCGCTGACTTATGTTACAGAGCAGTCAGTAAAACATGCGGTGGCGCTTTATAACGACCATCACTACTGCAACAAAACAAAAGGAACCTATGAGATTGACGCTCAGACGCTTCGCTTCAAAAGAACAGACCCTCTAGAAGACCCGTTGATTGCAAAAGCGCGTAAAATTCTCAATGGGTCGATGTCATATCAGCTACATACTGCAACGGTTGCCGATCCTCGTCAGCCAATGGTGGTTTCTTTAAGTCAAGAGACAACGGCAGTAAGAGTACCAATCAATCCTATCACCGCCCCTCTTGCCGAACGCCACACGCATTCTTTCAATCGCCAGCCCAAAGGAAAAATTCGCATTCCCCTGAAAGAACTACGCGACTTAGCTATTGAGATGGATGAGCGTGAGTCCAAAAATCCCGAACGGCGATCTGGGAACTGGGCGAGTCGTTTTGAACACTTTGACCTGATGATACCGTCTATTGGTAAGGGACTGCGGAAAGAAGATGACACATTGGAACTAGAGGGTATCAAGCATTTAATTGGCTTGCCAGGGGCTGGTAAAACAACACTTCTCGTACTGACAGCTATTTGGTTGGGACGAAATGGTTATAAAGCCATGTTTCTTTTCCCCTCCATTGAAGTAGCCAGACAGTACATGGTTCAACTGGCATTTCATAAGGTTAAAGTGGGAATGCTAGTGGGTCAAAGTGATGAGACTCGTCGCCGTCATGCAGATAATATTGCTGAGGCAATTGCCGCTGCTGGAGGTAATGGTGGCTTTGCCCACAGTATGGAAGGGGCAGAAGTATTTAGTTTGAATTGTGTTTTACCAGCCTTTTCAAATGCTGATACTTCGATGTGGGGTTTTGGTTACGCACCCTGCGAAGAGATTCTGCAAGGCGGGGGTAAGAAAGGGCAACTGAAGAAGTGCCTTTGTCCTTTGTGGACAACGTGCGGTCGTAACAAAGCACCGCGAGATTTGATAGACGCAAATATTTGGGTTGGTCATGTGCGCTCCCTCGATACTCAAGTACCACCCCATGCGATTCGAGAGAATTTGCGATATTTTGAATTGATCGCCCGCACGTTCGATGTAATTGTGTTTGACGAAGCTGATATGGTGCAATCAGTTTTGGATGCTTACGGGGCAGCAACTTTAAGCATCTCAGGTTCGGACACGTCAATTCACAGGGAAATTCTCGAACAAATCCATAACCGCTTTGCTCGTGGGGAAAATCATCGACTATCTGATCGGGATGTAGAACTATATAGTCGTTACTTAGCGGAATTTGGCAATCACAATACTTCACTGATGACCGCCATTCAGAATATGCTCTCGTCGCGGGTGGGGGAACGTTATGAAAATCAACTGCTAACTGTATTGAGGATTGTTAGTGATTTATTAGATGGCTTTGAGAAATACTCCAAACGTGATCGCCTTGATGACCTTGAAGTCAAACTTGGTTTCAGTAAAAGTCGGGCGCTGACTGAAGTTTGGGAATCAGCAGCTTACCGTGCCTTTTACAACCGTACAGGTATTGAGGAAACAGACTGGGCTAAAGCTGATTTGTGCGCTCAAATTTTAGAAACAAACCGTAATGTTCTAGAATCACAGTGGCAGAATCTAATTAAGCACTTCCGCCGTTACCTAGCTGAAGATTCGATTAAGCAGCGCGACAAAATTGTGGAAGAGATTGCCGAATTGTTTTTTCCCCTCTGCTTTCCCGACCGTCCACCGCCGACCGAAGCAAACGACGTAATTACATTGTTAGTGTCAGTCACGTTCATGATTTTGGGTTACCAACGCATTGTACCGGGAACTAGAACAATGGTGGCAGAAGGGCTAATCAGAGAACCAATTGTGGAATCTACAGCAACACCAGAACTGCGAAAGATTATCCCGGAAAATATTCTCGGTTCGTTCTCTGGGGTGAAATACAGTTTCAAGAAAGCACAGACAACTCGTACCACCGCTCGAAATGTAGAACTTTCGTATATTACCTTTGTCGGTGCGCCGCGAATGTTGATGCACCGCTTTTATAAGTTATTAGAAGCAGATGGGGAACAATCAAACCCAGCTATTTTAATGACCTCGGCAACATCATTTCTGGAAGCAAGTCCGGCTTACCACATTAATGCTGGTCCGCATTATTTACTCAAACCGCGCCAATCGGAACATGGCCCAAAACGCAGCGTTTACCGCTTCAAATGGATTCCCGATCGCGAGCGTGGCGATGAACCTCTACGATACAGTGGCGCTGGTGAACTTCAAGAACGTAATCTCAAGCAAATGGTGGACGCATTGGTACAGGGTGGCACTACAAAATCAGAAATTTTCAAGTCTATCCGCAATTTTGATGTAAAAGACGGCATACACCGCAAAGCAGCTTTAATCGTCAATAGCTATGAGCAAGCTCGCACTATCAAAAAATTTCTTAACGACTATCATCCAGAGGTTGGCAGATGCACAAAAGCGGTTGTTCGCTCCCTAAAAGAAGCAGAACAACCGACAGATTTTGTCACAACTGCCCAGTGCGAGGCAGTTGGAGATGATGAAAGCTGCGATATTTTAATTTTCCCCATACTTGCAATTGGTCGGGGCGTCAATATTGTTTTCACCAAAGGGCCAAGGAAACTTGATGCTGCAATTGGGTCGATCTACTTTCTCACTCGTCCCCATCCATCCACGGATGATATGCAGCTTTTGTACAGCCTAGCAG
>JAQYWP010000081.1 GCA_029379285.1 Rhizonema sp. PD38 | reverse complement strand
TTTAATTGTTTATATGACAATTCAAGCTAAACATTTTGATACTAGATTAAATCAATGGATTCATATTGATGGTAATACTAACAATCATGATTCACTCTTAAAAGAAGAACTCAATAATACCCTACTAGAATATTTCTTGACTGAGGTAAACTTTTCGTTTGGTCATATGGACGAAAAGTCTACTGCTCTTCAACTAACAAATCACCCAGATGGGCATAAACTATTATTATCATCAAAAACTCGATTACTATATGGACCCTCAGAATGTCTAGATACAATTAAACAATTATGTCCCGACAACAAAGATAGAGGCGCTTACGGATCTATTTTCCTTGGAGCATGCGAAAATGCCGTCAACCGAGAGTTAAACATTTTAATTGTTGATGACAGTGATGGTGAAAATGGCGGCATAATTAACAATGACCAAGCATATCGACTAACAGGCGATTGCTACGGACAAATCTCTACAGAGTTATATCACGAATTAACCAACCATATTGAAGGCAATAAGTATCGCGTCATCCAGCACCGCTTCGGCTGGACTGACCAGGACGGGGATGACACAAAATACCGTTTTGGTAAAGGAACACTACGCCCAGCTAATCTAGACCAAATCCTCAACCATCAAGATCCCAATAACCAAACTAAAGTTGACTTAATTCTTCCTATATCTGCGTTCAAGGGAACCGATAAAGACAACCCTAATGGCCCAACTAAACCTCAAATTCAACCAGGGCTATATCAGCAAAATATTTGGTTAGGGGAAAAATCTCAGTCTGAGCTTGGTAGGACAGCTATCTCACAGTTACTCGCTTCATTCCCTAATGGAGTGAAAGACTTTACCGAACAACTTGAACTTGAAGCTAAAAGACTTAAGGATTCCCAGGACGATCCCCGACAACTTGCCCAACTTTATTGTGAAAAGTACGAAAAACGAAAAGCATTTTTAGAAGAACTTGCAACCGCACTTGAAGAAGAAACTTTCTCTGACCCAACAGTAACAGAAGAATTAGAAACACTACGCAATCGCCTCACCAATGACTCGTTCATCTACAAACTCATTAAAGCTGACTTACTTGGACAGCTGCTCGAAACTGAGAAGGTACAGCGAGAACTCGCCCGGTTCGTCCAAAACGAGTGGAAGGAAATCGCCATTGGGAAAACACTCACGTTTGAGCGGGCAGTGGTTATTCCCTCCAAAGACCTACAAAACGGCGAAATCTCCATCCCCCATTACCAGGATTCTGAACAAGTTCTTAACTTCCGTTCTCCCTTCCTCAACTCAAACGGTTTGTGTATCTCCACCAACAAAGTTGTAGAAGACATACTTGGACCCGATGGCAAACCCCTCGCGGGTGTTATTGCTGTCTCAGATGAAACAAGCGATCGCATCTACAACCGCCTAAACGAGCAAATTTTATCTATCTTGACGGAAGCCCAAGAGAAAAGTCTTCAACTAGAAGGTATTGAAAATTACTTAGATAAAAACATTGGAAAGCTCGAAACTAGCGACAAAATAGAATTTACCAACAAGTTTAATCAGTATATTACAGAACTTCAATCAGCAGGTTATGAACTAGAAATTCTTCCCCAAGAGTCCGAACAGGAACGCCAAGCACGGGACTACGACGGTGATTGCATCGGGTTCGAGCAGGCTTGCAACTACCCCAACCTTACAGCAGAGGCTCTTGAGCGTAACCTGCCTGAGAACGCTTACGACCCAACTGTTAAACTCAAGAAACAATCTTTCTACCAGGAAGACGGTAGCCAGCCTGAGTTTGAAGAAATTGCTATCCACATGAGCGATGGCATTAGCGTCGGTATTATCAACAACCATCTTACCTCAATCGAGGCGTTAGAATCAGAAATTACTATATTGAAAACCTTTGGTAGTGAAAAAGACCAAATTGACTACGTACAGCAGGTAGCTAAACACTACGAAGATTTATTTAAAACAGAAGCCTGGGCAAAATCTAAAGGTATAGAGGGTAAAGAAATCCCGGACAAGTACCGCGCTTCCTTGGAAGAGTTTGTGCAGAACGCACGACAACCCCTCGATCTTGAAGCCGCTCTCAAGGCAATGAGCGTCAACACGAAAATGTACCGCGAAATGATTGCCTCTGCAGCATTTCAGAACCAAATTGCGGTAGACCTTTTCAAAAGTGCTAAAAAACCCGAAATGGAGATTATCCGCAGTAACAGTCGGATTTTGCATCGGGAGGTCAACTACATTAAAGATAAGAAAAAAGATGTTTATGTTGATGAAACCATCAAACCAACTGGATACTCACCTGTTGAGTTACTAATTGCTAAAACTAATCAGTATTTTGAGAAGGCTCGGCTCGAATCACGCGAACTCTTCCAATTTCAAGATTTATTTAATTCTGTTGAATTTTCACAAGGTAAGCGCTTACAATGCACAGTAGCCAAGAAAGAATTTGATGAATTATTCTCCCTTGCTACTCAGTTATCTAGACAAAAAGAAACAGAAAAGGGACCAGCTGCAAATATTACCCTTGCTAATGGCAACCAAGTCAGTGTAACTAACCTTCTTCGGTATGATAATGAATTTATCTGGAAAGCTAATAAAATCACAATCAAGTTATCAGAAGTACCAGAAGAGAAACGAAATATTAGCCGTCCCCATAAATATGTTGTCTATGCCCAAATAAATGATGAAACCGAAAACGGCAGCCCGAAGTTTAGAGCATTAGGAACGCAGGCTTTGGAGCAGGAAAACAAGCTGCAAGAAATAGGAATTACCTCTGGGCAAGAAGTAACCTCGAACAAAATATCCTTTCAACCTGAACTAAGTGAAGGTCAAATTAAACTTCTCTACCAAAAAGCTTACCAAGCAGCAGAGGAGTTTTATAATTCTATTCCCGAAAACCAAAAACTAGCAATGGCTGCTGCTACCTGGGCAGTATCAACTACGAAGGAAAGCAGTAGCGAGAAAAACACTGATAACCAAAGAAAAGTTTCAAACTTCGCTTTTGCTGCCTTTCCTCAAGAAATTATTAGTCAGCTAGATACACTAAAGTTTACCGAATTTAGTATCACTGGATTTGAGCGCAGTATTGAAGTATTCAATGAAAACCAACTTCAAAATGTACGGTTTAATCTAGCAGAAAATGGAAAAAGCGTAATTGAAATACAGAACCAGGATGGTAATTACGAGACGTTCGGAAATATCGATCAGAATAACGCCCGACTGCCAATTGGTACTATCGCAACTACAGATATCGCCAAAACTGAGGTATATACTGCCTCTGTCACAACCAAAGTACCTGGACTTCCAGAACTCACATTCAAAGTAGGTGAAGTTAATAAGTTTGGAAATAATTTTCAAAAATTTCACAATGAATCTGTAACATTAACAATCGAAAAGGTTGACCTTATTCGAGAAGATTATGTTATTTATATTCAAAATAGCAATAAGCAAGAAAAATTAGGTAATATCGATAAAGAATCGGTCAAGGAGGGTGTTGCTCAAGGCTGGCTAGCAGAAAAGCCTGGAAACGGACAACAGTTACAGCTGAAAATTAAAACTATCACCACCGGACAGAATGCTTATGCTGTAGCAGAAACAACTGAGGGTCATCTGTTACGAATTAATATTACTCATCAAAAATACAAAAAACAGGAAATTACCGACCGAGAGTTTAGAGAAACTTCAGTTAGAGCATTTGATAAAAAGCACGTTTATATTGCTAAAATTGGCGAGCGAGCGCTCGGTATTATTGGTCAACACAATGAACGCCTCGAAGCTGAGTTAAATAAAGGAAATGCACAAATACAGTGGCAGAGGAAAGAAAGTAGTACTGTACAAAAATTAATTGATACGGGCATTATTCGCTCCTACCAACAGCGAACTACTATTCCCGTACAAATTACCAGTAATGAAAGTACCTGTAAGATAACTATCAACCCAGAAACAGTACAGTATCCTGACCAGTGGATTAAGCGCAGTCAGCTTATAAGTAACGAGCAACCTATCAGAAATGAAGAGCAGGAAAAAAGTAATCAAATACTTAGTAAAATTAACGAACGTCCTACAATAATGTTTCAGGATAGCGAACAAAAGCTAGTAGGGCTGGTAGGACTAACAGTTGATGAAAACATAGCCCAAAGAACAAAAAAGTATTTAGAGAAAGTAGGAGTATCATACGAGCAGCTTCCCCCAACGCAGGCTCGGTTAGAAGCTAAAAAGGGTATGACTGTATTCATGCTTGATGAAAATACTATCAGTGTTCCGATAAGGATAAGACAAAGGTTTATTGAGCGTGCTGGTGGTAATATCAAAAGTGCAGTCGCCCCTTCACAAACCGTCCCAATTATTCTCGAACAAACTGTATATTTCTACAACCAAAACCAACAGTATAGTTCCGTAGACGGGTCACAAGTAGAAACTAAAGAGGCTATAGGAATAGTCGTACCTGCACAAGATGCGATCGCTGTAACTAATTGGTTTGAGTCACTTAGTGTAGATAGCAATTACTTTATTGAAAATAACACGGCAACATTTATTATTACTAAAAGTGAAATTAGTGAAGAAATAAGCCAAGAATTAAATGCTTTACTTGGCGAAGCTATTAACATTGGTGAAGTTGATGGCTTTGACCGTTACGAAGAACTAAGTGCAGAACTCAATCAGAAACTCGAAACTCAAAATAGTCTCCTTCCATCAAACCGAACTTCACTGGATAGCGAATACTTTCAAGCGCTCAAAGCACTACCTAACCGTCCAAAAGAACTCAGTCAGTCAGAAACACCAGTACCAATTGTGACTGCAAAACCAATTGAAATCGAACAAGCACCCACAAAAACTCTCACCACTGATGTAAAAATCAACTCACAAAATAATCCCCAACAATGGGAGTGGGCAAGATACGCACTCCAAGGTAAAGCTAACTACGAAGTATCAAGCGCAGGCGATGGAAGGTTTAGCGCTCTCAATGCCAAACTCTCCGATGGCAGAACTATCGAAGAAGCTTACCAACTTGACGTGAAAGGATACCGCAGCTCACCCGATGACAAGAATTGGAGAAAGGGTAAAGGCAAACCACCCCGCACTCCAATGCCCGGTGGACAGCTTTACCAAGAATATAAAAAACTCTGGCAACAGTGGGTGCAGGAAAACCCCAATCTAATTAACGAACTCGCTCTTAAATCTCAAGGCTTGGTTCTCACTGACAAGTTTGCTAGCACAAACATCTCGCAAGCACGGGCACTTGCGGAAATTCTCACCGAACGCATAGCTCTTAAAGCACAGCAACTCCAAAACCCGACAGTTCAAGGCGGCGATATCAACCCAATCCAACTCCCATCTTCCAAACAAGCCGATCCCACCAAGGCTATCGAAGTCCTCGGCAAAGTAAGTGCTGATAAAGTCGTTGCACTGCGATCGCATCTCGAAACTAATTTCAAACCCCTGCTCGAAAACGACAAATCAAATTATTCACCCGGAAGGCAGGTAGCATGGGTAGGAGCAAAGTGGGACTTGAAGGATAAAGACTTCAAGCCAGGAGTGCAGGATGACGCGCTCATGCAACTCGTCAAACAGGTATACTCTGATGCCGATATAGTACTAGTTACCTACTCAGCACAAGCCGGAGCGGGAATTAACTACCACCGCGACGACTCCTACGCCGCGACGGAAGCCCGTAGCATCAATATTGGAAATTCGGAGTGGGGATACCGCGCCGCCAAGGAACAAATGGTATGGACTAAGGGAGAAAATACAGCAGCAACCTACCAAGAATTTAAACTTGAGTCGGGTACAGTAACGCGGTTTAACTGTAAAAACGAACACGCCGCTATTAATACTGAAGCAGGAAGATGGTCGATTAACATCTGGTCGGTTAAAGATGACTTGGGCAAAGAAAACAGCGTTCGCCAAAAGTTTGAAAACTTCCTCGCCTCCAACCAACCGAACCATGCGGTAGTCCAAAGTAACACTGACCTTACCATCAAGAGTAACGAGTGGGTACCAGGGGGAGAGATAAAAGTAGAGCGCAGCTACGCCAACATTGAAGATACCACTCGAAACACACTCTCACGCCCTTCAAACCAACCAACCATCGAACAAATTATCGCCATTGGAAATTCCACTGCGGCACGCGCTGCTAACCCCCAGATTCCAGAAAACCCTACTATATCTGGAAAACCAGTACCAATGGTTTTCTCACTACATATGCACGGCGAACCTCACAAAGTACCAGTCAATACGACCATCGATGCCATGCGCGGACATGGTAGAGTACACACGACTAGGGGTGTAGACTATCAAAAAACTTATGGTATCAAAGAGGGAGATATTGCGATCGCAGTCGGTAAAAATGGTGAACTTGTAGCGATCCTCGTGGGCAAGCAGTACGAGATTACCCCCCAGATGATTCAAAATCCCGACTACCAACAAGCTTGGGCAAACTGGGAAAAACATTCATCTCAAGAACTTACCCAAACCCAGGCAAGCAAGAGTAAGGTATATGGGTTATTCATGGAGCCGCTTGGAGATTATGTCAACGGCAATATTGTTCCGTTCTCACCCGTACAAAAACAAACTGCCGCCTCTCTCCATATCAGCCCCGACTCCAAAGATGGACTCTTAGCAGCACTTGCTAATGCGACTGCACTTGCCAAAGAACAAGGCAAGCTACAAAACGATTATCAAGTTTCATTCAATAACAACCCAGAAGCTGCTGCCGGACAGTATGGAGTAGAAACTCACTTGCAGAAGCCTCTTGGTGTAGCATACGCATCTGCCGAACACGCATTCAACCACCAAAAGCATTTAAATCCATCGATAGATGAGTACAAATTGATGGTAGAAGTACTGCAAGCTAAACTCGAACAACACCCCCGGATAATTGATGCGATCTCCATTCGTGGGGGAACTGAGTGGTTGGAAAACTCTACTACTATCACCAATACCCAAGATAAACTGTGGGAAGGTAAGGGTAAGGAATCAGCATTTATTCGAGCGATCGCCCTTGCGTATAATAATGTAGTCAAAAAATCACAACAAGCAAACGTTTCAGTTGCACCAACTAATATTGAAATCAAGGCAGATGTGAAAACCCAACCAGTTAAAGTTATTAGCGGCGGGCAAACTGGTGCTGATATGGGGGGACTAATCGGCGCAAAGACATTGGGGCTAGCTACCGGAGGAACAGCTGCAGCCGGATGGATGACCGAAAACGGTGCGAATCCCAACCTACAAGAGTACGGACTTGTCGAGGGGAAAAAAGGAAATACTGCCGCCGAAACGTACAACAAGCGCACAATTGAAAATATTCGCAATTCTGATGGTACTGCCATCTTTGGCAATGTCAATAGCCCAGGCAGTCGCTTTACAGTGCAAGCAGCCCAAAATCTGGGTAAGCCAGTATTGCACGTACCACTCGATACTGCACTCAATAATCGTCCCGCTGCTGCTCAACAACTCCGCGATTTCGTTGAAACTAACAATATCAAAATCCTCAACGTAGCGGGCAATCGAGAAAGTAAAGCACCAGGGCTACAAGCTGCTGTTACCGAAATTGTACAAATAGGACTTGCGTACCAGCAGAACAAAGAAAACACTCGGAATTCACCTGCTGCAGTTGATACTGCGTCACCCGAGAAACCCGTAGCAACCTCAAATATCGCTTCACTAAAAGTTCAAAATGTTATCGAGACAAGTCAGGTTCAAGAGCAATCCCCTCCTAATCCACGGACAGTAGAACCGCGACAACACAACCAACAACCAGATATTCAACAAGCACTCGCATCGCCTTCTCAACTTAGAACACAGCAGGTTGGGGCAATGGATGGAATCCTTACGCGGATAAGGGCAAATACAGTTCAAAATCTTCAAGACTGGTATGTAGCAGCGGGAAAGCTCGGTAAATCAGAAAGGTATTTGTCACGAATTCAGGAGGTAACTGATTTATACATCAAAGAAAATATTGGTCTTGAGAACGCTTTTAAAGCAATGGAGCGAGACATTGAAGAACTAGAAAAAATTAACGAAATGACCAGTCTTACCCAACATGTGGTTAAAACAATTGGGCAGGAAGATAGCAATGGCATTATGTCAGTACAAACTGAAAAGTACCAAATCGCTACCAAAGCCCAAAACCAAACTTACTTAGTTAAGGATAAAGATGACAATGTGCTGCTATATGTCAAAGAAGGAAAAACCCAAGTAAATAACATTAAGGATGAAATATTACAAGATTTTCGAGCCATGAGTTTGCGGATTGACAATGCACTTAATTATGTCAAAAAAGATTTAATAGAAAGGTAACTTTTTGTATGAAAGAACTAGTTGAAATTCCAGTACCAGGCCAAACTCTGGCGATGAAATCTAGTATAATCAGAGAATTCATCAAACAACTTAACATCAATATTGAAAAATTTGAAGAGGTATCACTTAATCCTCCAAGTGCTGAAGAACAAAAGGAGGCAGCTTTAAACCTTGGTTTAGAACTGAATAAAGTGAATAAAGTAGCGCAGGAGGAAACAAAGGTAAACTCAACAGAAATTGAACCTATCACTTTTGTTAATCAAGCCAATGAGGAATTGTCTACAATATTTGAAACATATTATAATACAATTTTTGAATCAGAACTACCAGCAAACCCCACAAGTAAAAATGATGACAGTAATAACGACCCTGTAGAAGGAAGTCGAGAAGACAAAGAACAATATCTCGCTACTCAGTTCCAAATTCAACAGTTTGTTATACCTCTAATTGTAGAGCGCCTAAATACATGTGGTAAAATCGATAAAAACACGCAAAGTATTTTTTACAAAAGTGAGGAATATACTGCAAGTCTAAAATTAGAAAACGACTTGCACACCCTTAGCCTTGATAGAAATTCTCCTGATTCCGAAGAAGTCCAAGAGGCTCTCTTAGCTTCCAAAGACATTAATTCAGAAGAATATTCTATCACTATCAATAACCTTAATAAAGACGAACTTGAGCGTTTTAAGGTTCTATTTCAAGAGTTGCAAGCACGCCACGAACTAAACAAACAGGAAGTCCAAAATAAAGATTATGATAATGATATTGGGTAGATTAGATGTAAGAATACATCCGCATAAATCCGATATTTGTGAATAGTTAAAGTCAGAACTTAAAATCCGAGTAAATGAATATACCTTGAATCATAGACTCCTTATAAATTCTGAATTATGACCGGAGGCAGAGCGTCAAGGGCTCTGCTCCTGTGTGCTGAATTCTTACGGTTAGATCAACCCAACCCACATGCCACATAAAAAAGCTATGAATCCAAAAATCAGTCTTTTGTTAAAACTCAGGGGAGTCTTGGGACAAATGATAACTGCTACTACTAAATAGTAAAACGAAGCAGCAAAGTCAAAAAAACTTGTCGGGTTAACAGGGAAACTACCTAACCCGACAAAAAATAATAATCCCGTTAGGGACCAGATGACAATCTGTTCTATCCATCCTAAAAGCTGAGCACCCTTCATAAAAAATTATCTATTGCTCCATAAATATACTTAAACCTATTTAAACAAGAAACTATAACGAAATTCCCCAATAAATAAAGACTTTATCAAAAATACAACTAACCATCATCTAATTAAATTTATTTTGAAATCATAATAATCATCAAAGAGCATCATATAGACTAGTCATATAGACGATTTTTCAGGATTAGCACCTAATTTTTAGATGCTATAAGTGACATCACCAGTAGTTAAAAAATATGAACCCCATTAACGTTGTCATCATTGAAAATGAGAATATGTCTAGGGTAGGTGCGGCTACAATACTATCTGAGACTGGAAAAATTCATGTATGTGGTGTGGCAAAATACGCTAAAGAAGGGATAGAAATAATTGATAAACAGCGACCAGATGTCGTAGTTCTAAATATCGACTTACCTGAGAGCAGTGGAATAGATACTATAAGTATAATTAAGTAAAAATATGAATCAATAAAAATTGTAGTAATGACCGCAAATAGCAGTCGGGAGGCCATCAGTACAGCAATTAGCAATGGCGCAGACTGCTACTACTGTAAAAACAGCGCCAGAGAAGAAGTAGGAGAAAGATTTATTGAAGCAATACTTGCTGCATACAATAATGAATCGTGGATTGATCCAACTATCAATCGTATCTTTCTTGAAAGCTTCAGGTCAAAAGATCCCTTGGAGAACAAATCAACCGATTTCTTAAGTGAATTCTCCGTCAAAGAAATAGAAATCTTAAAACTAACTGCTGAAGGCATGAAAAACGACGAAATTGCCAACCAGATGTATGTATCCGAAGGGACAGTCAGATCATATCTACATAGCTTATATACAAAACTTGATGTTAAGGACAAATTGAATGCGATCCGCAAAGGAATTCAACTTGGAATCTTAACCTTTGCAGACATGAAAATTGAGCAAGAAATTATTCAAGATACGTACCCTGAAGCCAAAACCAACCGAAAAAGTAAAGTGAGTAAGGCAAAAGAAACTAATAAAGGATACAAAGGTTGGGCTGCTTAGAAAGTTACTCGACCGCAATTATACAGCCGCCTGCATATTTCTTCTGTAGGCGGCAAGTTTTAATGATGGCAGCATTTTTAACATAAATACTACGTGCTAATTTACCTTCATCTGATTTAGCCCAATCTAAAAGCTTCTTATCTTTAGGTTGTAAAGCAATGGACACAGAAGCAGCAGGCACAGATGTACTCTCAGCAACAATCTTGTATGTAAAAACACCAATCGCCGTCCCCAAAGCCAGTACAAAGCCCAGTACCCCTGCCACTTGTGCCAATCGCAAATTACCCACACCCAATTGTGCTAGTTGTGGCTTCCTCTCAACAGCATCGTGCTTAGCGGCTTCAACCAACTCTTTTGCCGCCTCTGCGATCGCACTTTTTTGTTGCTTTACAGCCACTTTGGAAGCAGTATTAAGTTTATCATCTACCATCTCTGCCCAATCCACCACAAGCGAGTCAAGCTTGGCTGGTAACTGCTGTAAAGCAAACTGAGTTGTACCTAACTCCGCGTATAAATTGAACAAAGGGTCATCAGATCGAATGCCTAACTTCAGTATCCAATCAGCAACCTCAGCTTTTTTCTCCTCAGTGTAGGTGGCAACAAGTTTTTCTACAACTTTTGCTATAGTAGTCATAGGTCAATTAAATAATGAATTTAAAAATATAAATTTCACTTTGGTAACGAAAATACTTACCAAAAAGAACTCAGGAATCAGGAGTCAGAATGACGAGTGTACGAGTGGTGGATGAGTCGAGGTTTAAATGTCACTGGCACCTCAAAAGGTGCTACTAGCTTTCATCCCCTGTCCTACGCTGAAGAGGTGTCACTATGACGTGCCACCTTTTCAGGGGCTTTCAGGATTTTTTCTTGTAATTCCGCATGATTATTGATCAAACCTAAATAGTCAGAAGCAATGCCGTTAGAAACTATAGAACTGTGGAAATTCTCCATCCAATTAAAAAAGAGCGATCGCTGAACTATGTTAAGCGGTGAGTCAACTTGAATTGCCTGATAATAGGGTAAACCCGTATCTTCAAGCAACTGGTAAAAATCATTGTGCAACGTACCTAAAACCAACTCCAAACCGTTCAATTTATGAATATAAGCTTGGATTTGACTGCCGTCATAATGCCGAAATTGCTTACCAAAGTAATGATTTTTGACTATCACATAATTAACGCGATCGCCAAAGTGTTGGCATAAATCCTGAAGATAGTCCTCAACACAATCTTTCCGATGAGATATCGGGTGTAAGAAGGTTACGCGATATCCCAGACAATTGAGGTTTTCTATCAGCGAAACATCCTTCTCAAAAAATTTGAATTCTGATAAGTTTTGACCTGGCATATCAGTCAAAACGACTTCAATATTGGGCAACATCTCTAAATCCAGTAATAGCCGATCAGAATCACCCCTAGAAAAACCCAAATGGTTTATATTAAAACCTTCATTTTGATACATCGATAACTTATTGCGATGCCCGTGATAGAAAACACGCGGAGCAATTTGATTTTTCAAGTACAATTCTAGTAAAAGCCTGGAAATCGTGGACTTACCAACACGGGCATCCCCAACCGTAATTACAAAACATTTTCTATTCATCTCATAAATAATTGAAGAAGAATACATCCGTCAGAATCAATCAGTGAGGGATTCTGACCCGCCACTGTCTTGTTGACTACCAAATTGAAAATTTGGTGTGGTGTTTCACCGTTTATTCATCCGCCATAAAGGCTTGGTGCAGTCGCTCATGGGGAGCCAGTACCTACGGCGGGAAAACGCCTCATGCGTGCTGGACTCACCGCGCTGCTTCACCAGTCGCACAGAATTCATGCGCTCATTCTGGCTCCTGACTCCTGAATTCTTTCAAATTAAACAGCACTTGCTTGAGACACCTCTTTTTCTTTACTGGCAACATTTGCTTGAGACTTTTCTTTTTCTTTAGCTTTTCTTTGTTTTTCTTCTTCCTTTTTATCTTTCTTCGTCTCTTCAACCATCTTGTTATAATAACCAGGAAGTGGCTGTTTATCAAAGCCTAATTGATTAAAAGCCAGCTTAGTTTTTTCTTCAAAATCACCAATCCAAGACCTAACTCTTGCTCTAATTGCAATATTTGTTTCCTCATGAGTAAGAGCATCATTAAATGTCAACCGATAACGGTCAATAAAATCGTATGGCTGGTAAAATAAGTCAGGCATCATTATTTCTACCAGTCCTACTGATAATATTTCTTTACGAATTTTGGAGTCATTATAGCGCTCAAATTTTTCTTCTTCACCATGAAACAAATTCTTAACAACCACATAATCTACTTTATCTTCACAAAGTTCATACAATTTTTCTAACACGTTAATTGAGTCAAGTACCCTACTAATTACCGAAACCATCGTGACTCGACAATTAGTATCCTTTAACATTTCAAAGAATGTCAATTCATTAACAAAGTTTTCAAAAAAACCACCAGATTGAGCGGGTAAATCTAACAGAAATAGAGGAAACTGTTTTTCCTTATCTATATCAATTAACAATTGATCTGCTTGACCCTTGCGAAAAATATCAACATAGCGTATTAAAGGTCTATACTTATCTACATAGTGCCTCTCTAATTGAGGATTGCGTTGGTCGGCTTCATATGCAAGACACACTAGGTCTTTATTAATATAAAGCTGTAACAACCCTCGTGCAAAGGTACTTTTTCCCACACCTCCTTTATCACCTGTAACAATAACCAGTCGTCGCTGAGATTGATTATTAGTAGATTCAGAGGAGTTATTGTTAGTATTATTATTTTCCGACATTTTTTTAGCCTTGTTATTTTTAGTTTGAGACATGAAACTGTGAATACAGTTTGCTGAGCAAAGAGAAATATTGATAGCTTTAAGTTGATGAAATTATTTCTGACAAAAGAGTTGACAGCCAGTTAAGATAAGCAACTTTCAAGGATAAAACTAATTGATTATCCAAGCTTCCTGTCAAGCCACACAAATCAAGTGCCTGTAGAAAAACACCTCCCTCCAAAGCTCGTAATATTGGAAATGATAGATTTTTTTTGAAGTAGGAAAAGATTATAGCTAGATCAAGTTCTTGCGCTAAAAACAAATTGTCGGTATCAGTAATAAACGTAAAGTACAAATCTGGGTAAGATATATTCTGATTCTCTAATACAAACTGACAGCAATCTAAATAACGCTTACGCAATAGCTGATTTGACAAATTAGCATCAGTCTCAAGTAAAGAGGGAATATCAACTCGCTTGTACAAAAAGCTCAAATAAATAACTTCTAATACTGCTACTGCTGCTATACCTAAGCTCTCATTCTGTTGATAATAATTTTGAATAGCTGGGACAAGCGTTGGAGGCGCACCAACTAGAGAAAAATGCGAGTTCAGATACATATCTGAAAGCGACAACAACTGACAGTTGGTAATAATATTAAACCAGTGCAGTGAATTCAGCTTAGTTACAATTAGTTCTGAAGCAGGCAAACGAGCAGTAATACTAACATTACGATTGGGTGTAAATTCAGTTCGAGCAAAGCGAACTGGCTGCATTACCGGAACTAATTCAGTATGGGCAATTCGCTTGTCAAAAGACAAACTGAGATTATTGACTTTCCCATTCCATAAGCTTAAACTCGCACCTTCATTACTACTAACCGCAACATCTTTACGCAACCATCGCACAAAATCACGATGTTTTTCATAACCAAATAAATTAAAAATATACTTCAGTGCTAACCAACATAAAGTATCAATATCCTGTAATTTACTATCGTCGCTCCCAGTAAAAATATGACGCTTGCGTCTTAATTTTACTGGGAGTGTTTCGACAAATGACTGAACTCCTTTATCAATACTCCCCGGACAAACAAGCATTAATATATCTTCTGCAAGAAATTCAATACCTGTATTAATATCCAGAAGCCTGATAGAGTTTCCTTGAAAATTAGCTATCCGAGTCAGCCAATAAATACTCATTACCCAATTAAACCTGGCTGCTGTGTTTTACGTACATTTAGGTTCCAGTATGTGCCATATAGCTAAAAAAGCCAATCTACAAAATTCTAATATTTAACCAACATTAGTTGATGGGATAAATCAGTAGTTAATTTCATATTGTTTACCATAAATATCACAGTTTATGATGGCGATGGTTGTAATTATTAAAACTAAAATCATTTATAAAATTATTAATTAAGTTAATTTAATAATAATTAGCAAAATTAATATTTTAACTTTAAAAAACTTAGAATATGCATAG
>JAQYWP010000746.1 GCA_029379285.1 Rhizonema sp. PD38 | reverse complement strand
CAGCTTTTGTTAAAGGCTGAGATTCTTAGTGGCAAAAGGGATATTTGCATCAAGATCTAAATATTTTTGCAGTTAGGAGCATAAATAATTTTTATTTTTTTGAAAAAAAATATTTGCTGCATGAAAGCAAATTTAACAAACCTCAAAATTCAGAAACTGCCGCAACTAATAGGATTGGTAGATTTCTGTTAAAGTTAGACAGCTTGTAAAAATTCATTTTATGAGTTTTTAAATAGTGATACTATAATAAAGCTGGAAATTAACAAGCCATTGAAGATTAGGGGGTTCATCAGTGATGAGAATAAGTTACAGTATTTTTACAACATACGACTGCTTATCAGCGAGACAACAGCAGTTTTTATTCTGTATAATTGGGGATTACAATACATAGTTAGGAAACCACACACATCAGTAACTTGGTAGTCAAACCCGAAACTCAAATTGCACTGAGTATAAAAATTGCATCTTTCTTTCTTTTCGAGGAAATGGCTTGAGACCAATAGGTTTTTATCAGGAATAGCTCAATTTTATCTCTCTGAAGAGATGTAAATAGAGGTTAAATGATGAAGATCAGACTTAGTGAGAAGATAAGCGATTGCCTCAGGGCAGCATCAAAGCTTATGGTTTTCGTGGAAAAACATCGTAATAAATCTTTATCAGTAAAATTGGATTTGGGGAAAGGTTCATGTTTTTCCTGTAGCGAAAGTGATAAAGATGCATAGGGCAATAAGAAATACACACAACCCCAGACACATCCCTCTTAGAAGAGCAAAACACTAAGAGGGTTTGTTAGGGGTAGTTATACATCAAGTAATTGCTGAGTTAGCCAGATAGGCTGACTTTCTATACAGCTGTGAAACCTTGGCCGGGATTTCAGCAACAGCTGCATCAGACGCACACGTCCACATTTTACATTTGATGCCAACTGGCGAACTATTATGACAAATTATTCGGGTTATCACAACTGTAATGCCAGACATAAAGCAAGAATCAAAACAATGAGTCAGCTAATTTTCTCTTGAGACAGGAGTCAGAAGCAACACACATAAGATAATCCGGGTTTTTTTAAGGACAAAATTTTAGGACATTCAGGATTCAAATTACAATGATTGTCCTATGGGCGAGTAGAACTTACTTGTCTCTACCGTTACAAAGAGTCATCTGCCCTTCGGCTTGGTGCAGTTGCTTATGGGCAGCCAGTACTGTTCGCATCAGCGTCTCCCCTTGGGAGAAGGAGGGAAACCCGCCTTCAGTACTAGACTCAACGCGCTGCTTCACCAGTCGTACAGAATTCTTCTGTCTCCTAATCTCCTGACTCCTAAATTTCTCGGTACATGACAGATATAATTGCGACCGATCAATAAATTCTGTGTTGGAGGGAAGGGAATGCCAGCAGTGTTTTCACAAGCTCAGCTGATGCGACAACTCGCCACGAATTTGGGTGAGACGCTTTCAGAAACTGATTTGCAAAACTGCATCGCTAATGTAGAAATACTAGAACCACCACCTGCTAAACAGTTCTGGCAGTCAGTAGATGCGAGTCCAGGTATCTACATCATCCTTGGTGGTAAAGTCAGATTGCTGGATATTTCTGAGAACTTGATCGCCACCCTAACGAGTGGATCATCGTTCGGTGATTTAACTCTGTTTCCCAAACAAGACTTTTTACCCTATGTTGCCAGGGCATCAGCAAACTTGAAGCTTTGCTATCTTAAGGAAGAAGCATTACAGACTTTAATACACAAGTACCCCCAAATCCATGATCGCCTGCACAAGCAAGCCGAATTATGGGATATACTCCTGTTTTATTGGCAAAATGCAGAACTTCCTGGCAGTACATCTGATATTGAGGGTATCAGTAAAGCCTTATCTTTGTTTGAGAAGCACAATATCGATAAAATTGGTGAAGCGTCTGTACCTAAAGATACCAAGCTATTGCTACTGCGTCGAGGTGAACTGGTACATTCTGAAGGCAACTCTTTAACAATAGGCAAAATATTCCCTAACCCAAAAAAGGGGAGTTGGCAGGCTACGCAACCAACAACAGCCTATATCCTCAAGGATGCAAATTGGCTAACTGTAGTAGAGTACTTTCCGCAATTGGCATCTGTTGACCCCCAAGAACACCCAGTTGAGGTTAACAATCGTCAGATTGCCTCTCACAAGTCTAGACCAGAACGTGCCTCTTCCCAAAATGTCATTCCCTTTCCCCAACGAGATCCGGCGTCAAAACAAAAGCCCTCAACATCGCGTCCATACTTTCCCAGTCCAAAAGTCCGAGTCGGGCATTGGTTGGGACGCCTTTCTAAAACTTTTCCATTCTATGCCCAACAAAGTGCTTCTGACTGCGGTATCGCATGTCTGGTAATGATTGGTCGCTATTGGGGTAAGCACTTTAGTTTGAATCGGCTGCGGGATATGACTAACGTCAGTCGCAGTGGCGTATCTCTGCGTGCTTTAGCAGCAGGAGCAGAAAGTATTGGCTTTGCGACTCGTCCGGTGAAAGCTAGTCTCGATAAATTGGCACAACAACCTCTCCCAGCGATCGCCCACTGGGAAGGCAAACACTTTATTGTTGTCTATGAAATCAACGATAAGCAAGTCATTGTAGGCGATCCCGCCATCGGTCAACGCAGTCTGACAAAAGCCGAATTCAACGCTGATTGGACGGGTTACGCTTTATTGCTGCAGCCAACAGCGATGCTGTTTGAAACCCAAGAAGAAGCGACAGGTTTTTGGAAGTTTTTTGAGATTATCAGACCACACTTTCGGGTATTAGTAGAAATATTCGTCGCTTCTTTTCTGATTCAAATATTTGGATTGGTAACGCCTCTATTTACCCAAATACTCCTAGATAGAGTGATTGTGCAGGGTAGTATCCCGACTTTAAATGCAGTCGGTTTCGGGTTACTGATTTTTGGACTGTTCCGCATTGTCATCAATGCAGTGCGGCAATATCTCTTAGATCACACCGCTAACCGCGTCAGCGTCTCGCTGCTGGTAGGTTTTCTAAAACATACCTTCCGATTACCTCTCAGTTACTTCGAGTCGCGTTATGTTGGTGACATCGTTTCTCGTATCCAAGAAAATCAGAAAATTCAACGCTTTCTGACTGGTGAAGCACTGTCAGTTATACTCGATCTGCTGACATTAGTCATTTATCTAGGATTAATGTTCTCTTACAGCTGGCAATTAGCAGTGCTGGTACTGATGGTTGTACCGCCATTCTTTATCTTGGCGCTGGCTAGCACAAGTATATTGCGCCGCATTTCTAGAGAAATTTTTAATGCTGGAGCCGAAGAAAACAGCTATCTGATTCAATCTCTCACAGGAATTCGATCTATCCGCTCAATGGCTATTGAGCAGACAGTACGTTGGCATTGGGAAGAACTGCTGAATAATTTAATCAAAAAAGGCTTTAGTGCACAGGTGATTAGCAACCGCTTGCAAATCATCAGTTCCACTATCCAATTGTTAATTAACACAGGATTGCTCTGGTACGGAGGATGGTTGGTAATCCAGAACCAACTTACCATTGGACAATTAGTTGCCTTTAATATGCTGTTAGGCAATGTCCTCAGTCCGTTCCAACGGCTGGCGGCGCTGTGGAATCAATTACAGGAAATCATTATTTCCACTGAACGGATTAATGATGTTCTCGACGCCGAACCAGAAGAAGATCTACATAATAAACCCCGCCAGTCCCTACGCACGTTTCGCGGTAACATTCGCTTTGAGAATGTGACTTTCCGTTATCACCCAGAAAGCGAGACGAATGTGCTGGAAAATATGAGCTTTGAAATCCAACCGGAACAAACTGTAGCAGTCGTCGGGCGGAGTGGTTCTGGGAAAACAACTCTCTCCAAGTTGATTTTAGGCTTGTATCCCCCTACCGAGGGTAAAGTCTTGATCGACGGTTTGGATGTGACGAGTATTTCCCTGCGATCGCTACGTTCTCAAGTTGGTGTTGTCGATCAAGATTCCTTTTTGTTTGGCGGTACCATTCGGGAAAACATCAGCATTGCTCATCCAGAAGCCTCTCAAGAAGACATTGTAGAGGCAGCGCGACTGGCTGGAGCCGATGACTTTATCCGACAACAACCGTTGGGTTACGAAACTCAAATCGGTGAAGGCGGTGGAATGCTATCAGGTGGACAACGCCAACGCTTGACGATCGCTCGTGCTTTACTTGGTAATCCCCGCTTAATCATTTTCGATGAAGCCACTAGTCACCTCGATTCTGAGTCTGAACGCATCATTCAAAACAACCTGAAAACAATTCTGGTTGGGCGTACAAGTCTCATTATTGCCCATCGCCTTTCTACTGTACGCAACGCCGACCTCATTTTGGTGCTAGATCGAGGCATATTAGTCGAAAGCGGTACTCACGACGACTTAATTGCTAAAAGAGGTCATTACTACTACCTGAACCAACAACAACTTGCTCAAGTGGGTTAGTAAGCATTCCGCTATCAGCACTTAGCCGTTAGCTATCAATTTATAAACCCGATTTCTTGGAGAAAGCGGGTTTCTTTGCACCAATCTATCCTTAACTGAACCGTATTGCTGTATAACCCACCCAAACGCTTATATTAAGTGAACAGTCGCCATAGGTTGATAACCTATGGCTTTTATATTGAGCCAATACCACGCGCAGCGAGTAGACGCGGATTTTGGCTAGAAGGAGCGCGTTAACTTTTCGTCCGAATTTGTTTGCACGGTGTTTTCCATCTTTTGAGGACTAAATTCTTTTAATTAAATAACTTAACGCTATAAACTCTTTTAACATTAGGTTTCCCGTTCATAATGCTTTCTCAGTTTAAATAGATAAATAA
>JAQYWP010000745.1 GCA_029379285.1 Rhizonema sp. PD38 | reverse complement strand
CGCTGGGAGAGAACATTGCTTTGGGAGACATTGCAGCACTAGATGACTCAGAACGCTTCAGGCACGCAATTCAAAAAGCTGGTATAGCTGAGCTGGTCGAAAAGTTTCCTCAAGGAGAACTCACTCCCCTAGGTAAGCAATTTGGTGGGACAGAACTGTCTGGAGGAGAGTGGCAAAAATTAGCGATCTCCCGCGCTTTCATGCGGGAACAAGCCCAGCTACTCATCCTTGATGAGCCGACAGCTGCCCTTGATCCGCGTAGCGAATATGAGGTCTACCGCCGCTTTGTTGAACTAGCTCAAGGTAAAACTACGCTTTTAATCACCCACCGACTGGCTTCAGTACGCATGGCGGACCGTATTTTGGTTTTGAAGGGTGGGCGACTTATCGAAGAGGGCACCCACCAGGAACTTTTGCTACGTGGAGGCGAGTATGCCCAGCTTTGGAATATGCAAGCTGAACAATATGGTACTCAAATAATTTGATGGAAGCATTCGGTACTCAAGAAAACCGAAGGAATATCCCATTTCATCGCGAGATTTTCCATTGAAACTGAGTTTCGCACCCTTTAAATTTAATAGTGTAATTCATGACTTCAATTGTAGGTATCACTTCTGTTTTGCAATAACTTTTTGCGTCCTAAGAAAATTGTGTGCAACACGATTAATTTACCCGATTAGCAACAACTCCTTGACGATCATCATTTTCTGGAACGTCCCATTTCAACATCAGTCGCCACCGTGTATTACATCGCTAATCTCAAAGCTTTCCCCAAGTATTACACCGTAGAAACTAAAAAAGAGGAGAATGTGGAACTGGCAATCTACTGCTATAAACAAGCGTTGTTAGAATACACACTCTCTAGCTACCCGGAAATGTGGGCAGGCGTACACAATAATTTGGGGAATGCCTACTGCGATCGCCTGAGTGGGAATAAAGCAGATAATTTGGAACTAGCTATTGAGTGTTATCAACAGGCTTTGCAGCAATACACACGCGAACGCTTTCCCGAAACCTGGGCAAAAACGCAAAATCATCTTGGGCTTGCTTTGTTTGAACGTCTCTATGGCAAACGAACCGATAATTTAGAACGAGCAATACAATATTTAAACCAAGCGTTGCAAGAGTACACTCGTGATCGCTTTCCCTACATGTGGGCACAGGTGCAAAATCATCTCGGGCTTGCTTACTGCAAACGCCTCTGTGGTGAACGCGCTGACAACCTAGAACTAGCAATACAATCGTACAGTTTTGACCTTTATTGACAACATAAAGGTAGAAGTACACTCGTCAGAAGGCAGCTATGTTAATTTCCTTTGCTTATCATCTGCGGAGTGGGAGTAGCGCCCACCAAAATGACAACATTTGTTGCCACACGTGCCTCCCAATCTGGGAGAGTTGCTGAAAGTTACTAATTTCTGTATGAAATACTATAACAGTCCTAAATCATTCGTGAAAAACAAGAATCCCGGTAACTATTGCGCTTAACGGGATTCTAAGACTTTCAATTTTCACAACTCATCTAAAACTGCTATAGCATATTAGCGGTTAAACCAATAAGGGAGTAATCAGTCCGTAACCTGATGTAGCGGTGTCAAGCAAAAACGGGTAGGTTTTTAGAGGTCAAAAGTCCACAGAAATATTTCCGAGAACGGTGAAAGGTGCACCAGGTCGGAGATAAAAGCCCTGAGAATCGTAATAGCGAGTGCTAAAAAGATTCTTAAAGTTCAGCCCAATCTTCCAGTGATTGCGTTTGTAGGAAATAGAAGCATCAGCACGCACGTAGTCGGGGATTTTGATAGTGTTAGGGAGTTGAGCTTCACGCTCGCCAGTATAAAATACCCCAGCACCAAACCCGAGTCCTTTCAAACCACCGCGTTGAATTTCATAGGTCGTCCACAGACTAGCCCCAGCCGATGGAGCATTGACCAATCTATTGCCGACAGGTAAGGTATTATCTTTACTAACGTAGGCATCGTTGATAAAGGCGGAAGCAATCACATTCCATCCTGGTAAAATCCGTCCAGAAAGGTCAAATTCCAGACCGCGACTCTTCTCCTCACCAGCAGCAATAGAAAAGTCAGGATTCTGTGAATCGGTTGTGGCGACATTTTGCTTGGTAATGTCATAGGCAGCTAGCGTTGCCGATAGACTGTCTTTAATCAATTCGGCTTTGAGTCCGACTTCATATTGAGTGCCGCGCTCCGGTAATAAGGCACTGCCATTAGCTGTGAATGCCACGTTGGGAATGAACGATTTGCTGTAGCTGAAGTAGAGGGAAATCGCTTCAATTGGTTGATAGACAATGCCGACACGAGGGGTAAAGGGATTGTTATAAGAACGGCTTTCAGTCGGATTATCAGTGGGATTCTTTGCACTATCAAAATCCTGGCTGAAATTGCTGCTCTGAACGAAATCCACCCTGCCACCCAGCAGTAACTTGAGATTCGGTAATAAAGTAACTTGGTCCTGCAGGTAAATACCAAACTCGTCGAAACCTTCTCTGTAGATGGAATATGGAAAATCAGTCCGCTGAGGGGAGCCATATATAGGGTTAAAAATATCAATGGGTGAACCACGTCCACTAAAATAGCTAGGATCATTATAGTTGTACTGATCCCAAGCAAAACCCAGGAGTACCTGATGTTTGATGGAACCCGTGTTGAACTTAGCGATCAGATCGGTTTGGAAGGTGTAAGCGGAGTAGATGATTTGATCGCTCGGAACATAACGGCGAGATAGAGTCTGACCATCCGCATCTATGTCGTCAGGTCGGAGCGATCGCACCTTCGAGTCGGAGAAGTAGGCGGCAAATCCACTGCGGATTTGTAAGTTGTCGTTAAAGCGATGGTCAAGTGTGAGATTCAGATTGTTTGCTGACTGGCGAAAACGGTTGATATTCGGCTCTCCCAGAAACCGACTGATGGGAAGCTTGAAAATAATTGAGTTAGGCGGAAGTCCATCGTTATACACGCGATCGGTGTTGAGGTACTCATAGGACAAGGTCAATTTTGTGGCTTCACTGAATTTGTAGGTCAATACCGGGGCAATAGAAAAGGTTTTCGAGTTGACAAAATCGACAAAATCACCTGTCGTTTCGTAAGCAGTATTCAAGCGGTACAATAACTTTTTATCAGTCGTCAGTGGACCAGAAAGATCCACCGAAGGACGATAATAGTCAAAATTCCCCAGGATTAATTCACTCTTGTAGTAGGGGGAATCGAGTGGTTGTTTGGTGACTAAATTCACAATTCCACCCGGTTGAAATTGACCATATAGCACTGAAGCCGGACCTTTGAGTACCTCAATTCGCTCAATGTTAGTGGGATTAGTGACAGGTGCGCGAGTCCTGAATCCGTTTCTCAAACTGTCTTGAGTTGAAAACCCTCTAATGTTGTAGTTATCTTGACTGTCTCCATAGCCTCCCTCTTTGGTCACACCGCTGACATTGCGAAGGACATCAACAATTCGCGTGACTGCTTGATCCTTAATCACATCTTCAGGAATCACTTGAATCGATTGCGGAATGTCGCGGATGGGAGTGTCAGTTTTTGTCGCCGTAGAGGCATCAGGTGCGCGATATCCGTTTTGTTCACCCGTCACCACTAATTCTATTGGCTCATCACCTTGAGCTGATGGTTGAGTTGGTTGTGTCTGACTCTCAGGCTTAGTTGATGTAGAGGGAGCTTGTGTTTGAGTTTGCGGTTGTGATGATGTGGACGATGCAGCACTAGCCACAGAGAAGATCAAACCTTCTTTTGGGCTATCAAACAACTCAACTGTTGGTACATTTGCTTCACCCGTTACCGTGATCCGGATTGTCTTGGCATCAAAGTTAGTCACCGTTATTTCCGTCACACCCGCTATCGGCTTGTCTGAGAGGAATGTGAATGCTTCACCCGACTTCAGGCGCATTTGGGCATGAGGAATATCAGCGATAAAGCTCTTACCCGCACTGCGATTTGTGATTTGCAACTGTTGTCCTTTGTCCGTCTGTAAAATCACCTCCACTCCACGGTTTGTCGGGTTGGCTTTCACCCCTGTCACTTGTACGACTTCTAATGTAAGTGGTTTTTGTGGGGCTGGTGACTGCACCAATAACATTTGAGCGCTCCTGGATGGACGCTCCAAATCCGTGAGTCGCCGAATCTCTGTGATGGGTTTCACGAAACGGGAATTGCTGACTAGACTTGCTTGTTGAGTCGAACGAGTACTCTTTTGAGTTGATGCTGTACTCTTGTGAAATCCGATTGATGATATTTCCTCGCTTCTAGCGGCAGGGGTAACCAATACAAATATCGCGCATGTCAATAACAGACTGGGAAGAAACTGCTTATGTTTCATTGTTATTTTAAGTCCCTCATCACTACTCAATGCTCTATTCGGCTAACATAAGAAATTATTAAAAGTGTTTTTCATTAAGAAAGCAAGAGACTGAAACTGTAACAAATAAAAATTTACATTTTGAACTGATCCAGAACTCATCATTGGGCATGACGAAGATGTTTAAGACACAACTGTCATTCCTATAATTAGGAGATGGCCTGATTATATGAATATAATTTATCACTGCAAGAACTGAAAACCATTGTCAAGTATACTTTTCAAGAATTTAATCACCTGTGAAAAATAGGAGCGAACGGACAATTTTAAGGAGTTATTAGGAGGAACGATGAGCAGGTTGTCTGCTTGAATTGCAAAAAATATAATATATATAATGTTCGCAGTGAAGAGTAGCGAGGGTTCTGTTATCGTATTAAATTTCGTGTCAATACTACCAAACTTTTGTAGTCAACACTCTCTAAGATTTTGATAGAAATTTTATTCATATATAC
>JAQYWP010000744.1 GCA_029379285.1 Rhizonema sp. PD38 | reverse complement strand
CTTCTATACTGCTGTAGAAGAGAAAAACTTTAAGACTTGAACACCTATATTTACAATTTTTTTATAGATAACTGAAGAGTTGCAAGATAGTAGAACGCTTACTTAATGGGAGCATCCCAATTTTGCAAAAAAGACGGTAGTTGGAGATGGAATGCTTTCTACTTAATAAGTACCTAACTTAAATGAATTTAAACTATTGATTCTCTATGGAGAAATTAAATGAATATTATAACTTTTAAAAGTCAGCTTAAAAACCTGCAACAGGATGTCAAAATAAAACTTGATAGACCATTACATATTATACCATATGCTCGTTCTTATATAAAATTTTTAATAAGCAAGTGGCAACCTCAGCCATCTTTATCTGAAAGTTTAGAACAGTATGACTTAGTTTTTGTAGTTTTGGATTTGGCAAAGGGTTGGATATTGGAAGCTATATGTAGAGAGATAGCAACCTATTTTCCTGGTAAATATTGCTTCCATTATTCAGAATCTTCTCTTCCTCCATCTAAAGCTTACTTTTTCGCACACTATTCTTTTCTACCAGTCTGTCTAAAACTCAATCCATCTCTTTGGGAAAGTAAGAGATTCGTTTTTCATACACATCCGCGCTCCGATATTGGTATCAGTGACGATGAACTTATATACGCTCTTAATAAAGCGAGTAAGGTGATATGTATGTGTTCGCAGTTTGCTAAGCTTCTTGTTTCCCAAGGAGTAAACTCTCAAAAAGTGACTTACATCTTGGGAGCCGCAGATTCCGAACTTTTCCAACCTCATCAACGCCAAAATGGTTCTGTAGGCTTCTGCACAGCTTTTTATTACCGGAAAGAACCAGAACGCATTTTTAATATCATTAAGATGATGCCTCATAGAAAGTTTATTCTACTTGGTAAAGGATGGGACAAGTACCAGAAATTTACAGAGATGAAGGCTTTGCCAAATTTTGTTTATATTGAAGCTCCTTACTCAGATTATCCTAAATATTATACTTCAATGGATGTTTTCGTTTCTTCTGCCAAGTTAGAAGGAGGCCCAATTCCTTTGATTGAGGCAATGATGTGCAATGTCGTTCCTGTCGCCAGCAAAACAGGATTTAGTCCAGACATCATTGTTCATGGTGAAAATGGACTTTTGTTTGATGTTGATAGTTCGGTTACTGAAATTTGTGAATTAATTGAAACAGCATTTCAAATAAAAACAGATGTGAGAAAAACTGTGGAGCATTTGACGTGGAGAAATTTTTATCAGGAATTTAAAAAAATTTTGGATGAATAATTTTTTTTAAATTGAAGTATATCCGCCGACAGGGTAGTAAGTTGGAGCAAATTCAAAAAGATTTGTCAATTCTTAAACAAAAACAATTATTTATTACTATGTCTTGTTTACCATTGCTCAAGCGTTTTATTTAGTAAAAATGAAAGTTACTTTAGTCGTCAGTGATTTAAGTGGTGGCGGTAGTGTTCGGGCTTTCTTGCTAGCACAAGTCCTGAAGAAGCTTAATTATATAGTAGAAATTGTTGGCTTTCTTTTTGGTAAGGAACTATATGCAATTCCTCCTAATGGAATAAAAATTGTTTCTATTCCTGGTAAAAACTATCCGGATTTTTTGAGTTCAAGTCGCCAACTTCTGCAAAAAATAGATGGAGATATTATTTATGCGGTAAAACCTAAGCCGACAAGTTTTGGACTGTCTCTACTCAAGAAATTAAGTAGCCGTCGTCCTTTACTTTTAGATATGGATGATTGGGAACTAAGTTGGCATGGAGGATTTGATTGGAATTATCGTCCTAAAATTCAACAATTTGCACGGGACATTTTTAAGAAGGATGGAGCATTAAGATTTCCGGATCATCCTCTATACATCCAGTGGATGGAGAAATTAGTACACCAAGCTGATGCAGTGACGATAGATACTCAATTTCTTAAAGAACGCTTTGGTGGCGTTTATTTGCCTAATGGCAAAGATACCTCCTTATTTAACCCCCATAAGTACGATCCTCAAATCAGCCGGGAACGTTATAATCTTTCCGGGTACCGAGTACTCATGTTTCCAGGCGCACCACGACCTCATAAAGGGGTTGAAGATGTGTTAATGGCGTTAGATAAGTTAAATCAATCAGATTTAAGACTTGTGATTGTTGGTGGCAGTCCTTATGATGACTACGACGATCGCTTGATTGAAAAATGGGGACGTTGGATTATCAAGTTGCCAAAGTCTCCTGTAGAGGTGATGCCTGAGATTGTAGCTGCCGCACATGTTGTAGTTGTTCCTCAAAGAGATACGGTTATTGCTCGCGCTCAATTTCCTTTAAAGTTGACAGATGGCATGGCAATGGCTAAACCTGTATTATCGACAAGAGTAGGTGACATCCCGGAAATTTTATCAGACACTGGTTATATAGTTGACCCAGCTTCTCCGGAAGCCATTGCCGAGACAATTCAATTGATATTTCAAGATTTAGATTCAGCAAACGAACGAGGTGCAAAGGCAAGAGAAAGATGTGTAGAAAAATATAGTACAGAGACAATGGCGGCTACCCTGTCTGAGATCATTGTCAGTTTGTAAGTAAGAAGGAAGTAAAACTAACTGAGATAGAAGTCATTAAAAGCAAAATACATTTAAAATAGTCGATGTATACGAATAAGCTACTACTAAGATTTGCCAGACCTTATCCAGTTTTGATTCTCTTAACAATATTATTAGGATTTTCTGGAGCGCTATTTAATGGCATTAGCACGACTCTAATTGTCCCAGTGATTTTAAAAGTTGTGGGACAATCAGTAGATTTAAGTGGTGCTCCTGCTATTCTTAAAAAAATTATGTCCCCCTTTGATCAGGTTCCAGAAGAGTACCGTATCTGGGTAATGGCAGGTGCAATTTTATTGACAATTGCTATAAAAAATTTTGCTGCTTACTCTGGGACATTAGCCTCCAGTACT
Organism: Rhizonema sp. PD38; assembly: GCA_029379285.1. GTDB lineage: Bacteria > Cyanobacteriota > Cyanobacteriia > Cyanobacteriales > Nostocaceae > Rhizonema. Next base: position 1,900 of record JAQYWP010000744.1, on the reverse strand, counting down.
TTAACACGCAAGTTAACCTCAGATATGCGGGAAGCTGGCTTGCTATTATTACTAGAGATTGATATTGATTATTATGCTAAGAAAAAAGTTGGTGATTTAATCAACAGTCTTGGTGGAGAAATTGGTCGTGCAACAAGTGCTATAGGCAACACGGTCAAATTAATTATTCTAGTAATTACAATTTTAGTTTTTGTTGGATTGCTACTGTCAATCTCTTGGCAATTGACGCTCGCTACGACAGTTCTGTTATGTTTAATAACGTTAGCCAATCAATACGCTATTTCCCGTTCTAAAAAGTTTGGCACGCAACTCAGTGATATGTCTAGAGCATATTCTATCACTGTGCTAGAAACCTTAAACGGGATTAGGTTGGTGAAGGCAACTGGGAGTGAGGAAAGAGAATATGAAAGAATAAAGAAGCTCATTCGCGATCGCGAAGTAGCAGAATTTGAATCTCAGGTAAATTCGGAGGCGATCGCACCAGTCAGTGAAATCATGGGTATTACAGCCATACTCCTGATTGTCTTCTTGAGTCGTACTGTATTTGCAAATGAAATTACCTCTCTTTCTGCCGTACTACTCACTTATCTATTAGTACTACTCCGACTGTTACCGTTTATTTCTCAGTTAAATACTCTTCGCAGCAGCTTTGCCAGCACTGCTACTAGTGTGCAAATAGTTACAGACTTCTTGCGCTGGGATAATAAGCCATTAATGGGTAATGGAGATATTCCTTACACAAAATTGGAGAAGGGGATTCATTTCAACCACATATCCTTTTCCTATCCAGATCACGAAAAATTGGTTCTAGAGGATGTGGATTTATACTTACCTCATGGCAGAACTCTAGCATTGGTAGGTAGTTCTGGTGCTGGTAAATCAACATTAGCAGATCTCTTACCCAGATTTTACGACCCGATTACCGGCTGTATTACTCTAGATGGTAGAGACATCCGCGAGTTCAATTTGAAATCGTTGCGATCGGCAATGGGAATTGTCAGTCAAGATACCTTCCTCTTTAATGACTCGGTACGGATTAACATTGCCTATGGACGCCCTGAGGCGACGGAAGAGGAAATTATCACAGCCACCAAGCTGGCAAATGCTTATGAGTTTATCAACAAATTGCCGCAGGGATTTGACACATTGATTGGCGATCGCGGAGTGATGTTGTCTGGGGGACAAAGACAGCGTCTTGCAATAGCGCGTGCTTTGCTTCAAGATCCGGAAATTCTGATTTTAGACGAAGCCACCAGTGCTTTGGATACAGTTTCCGAACGCTTAGTGCAAACTGCACTTGATAACCTCAGTCGCGATCGCACAACGATGGTAATTGCCCATCGTCTTTCCACAGTCCAAAAAGCCGATCAAATTGCCGTATTAGATCAAGGGCGTGTCGTCGAGGTAGGAACTCATGAAGAACTTTTACAAAAAGGTGGTTACTACTCACGCTTATACTCAATGCAATTTGCAGAGCGGGCAGAAACTAAAACCAAACAGCAGCAGAGCTTAGTCCGCATTTCTCATGAAATTAACAAGCGGCTTAACTCTTTAATTGATTTGCTACGCTTAATCCTAAATAATACAATTGATAATTCATTAGAACGGCAAGAACTAATTTTAAATTCTTACAAATTAGCCTGGAAAATTTTCAATACTCTTGAGGTTTTTGACGATATCATTAACCAGCAAAATGAGAGAGCGCAACACGGTTTACCGCAGCCTCAGAATCAAATCTTAAAGGATATATCGGATGAGTTCGGCATCAGGCGCGAGCCTATACTGGCTCTCCGCTCTCTTGCAGATGATATGATAGATACGCCTCAACAACAAAATAAATTAATTGTAGAAGCTTATGATTCTGCTATGCATCTGCTTGGTAAATTAGAGCATTTTGAGG
>JAQYWP010000743.1 GCA_029379285.1 Rhizonema sp. PD38 | reverse complement strand
GAGGAGGGAGTGGAGGGAAGGTACTGTACTTCATAACAGCAGGAAGTGCTGTATTACTTAGAAAAGCTACTTTTGCAATTCTTCTACACAATGGACAAGCGTTTTGAAGATGAACTCTATGTCAGGATATTAATATCGTTAGGTGCGCGTTCATGCACGCATAAATAAATATGGTTGACCGATTCAAAATACGCACTCACATCAACAGTGATTCCATCGAAATTGACGGGCTTGGTCAATTTCAAGGACAATTCGTTGAAATTACCATTGCCCCAATCACCACTACAGCGCCGGAACTTATTTCTACTCCAAACTTCATGCGCTTCTACGGCATCGCCTCTGACGAAATCGCCCTCCTTGAAGCCATAAAACAAGACGTGGAAGCAAATCGTGCCCTTGATTTAAACAGATCCAAAGACCTGTGAAAAAAGTACTACTCGATACCAATATCCTGTCCTACTTCCTTAAAGGTAACGTCGAACTTGCTAAAAGACTGTCCGGAGTTTGGTTGGGGAAAGTGGCAGTTAATCGAGACTGGAAATAAAAGCGTTTTCGCACATCGCTGCGAATGGAATAAGAGCGTCGTCGTGGCTATCTATAATTTGGCTGATGAAGCCTGTACGGTGAACCTAGATTTAGGTGAATCAAACGCTGAATATCTCATTGATCTCTTAAGCGATCGCCAATACCAACCAATTGTAGGCAGTGCGTACACTGTCGAATTGCAAGGTTATGGATATCGCTGGCTGCGCGTAGGTGGGGGGCTTGGAATAAGGAAAAAATAATTTTCTCAATTAATAAATTGATTCGCGAGTAAGTAGGTTAACGATTTAGACATGATGAAAAAGCAGAAATTTCCTTACCTAGTTGGTTCTAAGTGGACAGCACAACAAAAAGTAGACGGCTGGCGGCACTTCCAAGTTGTCAACCGCAAAAACCAGGGTAAGTGGGTATATGCCGAAATGACTGCAGCCTGCGAGCCCAACGTCCGTTTCTGGCTCAATGCTAAATTGTTACAAGACACTTCTCAGTGGCAAGCTGGCTGGCTATCATTACAGGAAGCCTGAGTATTTGTTGAAACAGCTAACTTCAAGTGACGAGATAAAACAGGCATTGGTAAAAATGACTAAGCAAGCCTATGAAACTCAACAACCTTGCTGAATTTAGAACATATAGGGTACTAATCGGCTTTGTGCGTTGCCTATAGGCTTCATACTCATTACCAAAGCTGTTGACACCCGCTAATAAAACCTGTATCCTCTGGAAATTTTCTAACAGCGGCTCGCCATAGGAGGGACCGTACTCTCTAGCATGGTGTCAGATAAGAATGAGAGCGGGAATCAGACGAAGGCTTCCCCTCAACCTCTGCAAAAGAAAACCGGACTTAAGGTGTATGATTTAATCATACACTGTGCTAAACTGGCTTCAGACAGGAGAATTTTTCGTATGAGAAAGACCCAGGCCATCACCGTTACGTTGCCCCATGACATGCTAGAAATGGTTAAGGCTAAAGTCACCTCAGGCGAATATGCTACGGAAAGCGAAGTCATCCGAGACGGGCTTCGTACCCTCCAGGCGCGGGACGCCGCTCTTGAAAAGTGGCTGCATGAAGAAGTTGTCAAAAGCTATGATGAATGTGCGGCTGATAAGACACTAGAGGTTCCCGCTGAACAGGTCATGGCGCGTATCCGGTCACAGTACCACAAGCGCACCAGTGCAGAGTAACGCCTGATGAAGCAATACAGTGTCCTCTTCTCGCCACGGGCAGAGCAACACCTTAGCAATCTCTATGCCTACATTGCTGACGGTGGGGGGAAAGAGCGGGCAGAGCTTTATATCAGCGGCATCATTGCCTTTTGCCAGGGTCTTTCCACCTTTCCGGAACGGGGAACCAGGCGCGATGATCTGCGGCCAGGATTGCGGGTTATCGGGTATGCACGGCGTGTTACCGTCGCCTTTTCCGTTGGAGACGACAGGGTGATCATCCACGGCGTTTTTTACGGCGGGCAGGACTACGATTCCGTCATGCAAGAGAATTTGTGAGGAAGATTTACGCCCTACGACAGCAGCTCCGTTTTCCCAACTTATGACCCAAGTTTGGTAAAATACCTAAGATTGATGATAGCGCTTACAACTACAAGAAATTGATGCTTTAAGCCATCAAGTTAACGTTTTGGCTCTTATGTCGTTATAAAAATTCTTTTTAAACGACATAAGATGCTCTGACGGCTGAAAAACATCGTTGTTTAATTATTCCTTTCCTAAGAAAAGGGCACACTCTCAAATTATCCAAATTAGGCACTTCGTACAACCCTGATTTGGTTACATCTTTAGTGTGTTGAGTGTTAGACATGGCTCAAAAGCCTAAAAACCTTATATTACTTATGTATGATGCGTAAGTAGTCCTAAATAATGTCTAAAAGAATTTCTATTGGCTTGTTGCTGCTATCTCTAGGTGCCCAAGGAAGTATCATTTTAAAACCAATTCAAGCACAAACACAAGTTGCACCAACAGCTGCGACAAAATCAATTTGCTTAAGCAAACTACCGATCGCCATAAACACTATCACAAATCGTCCCCAATTCAATCGAATGCGTTGGGGAATTTCAGTCCAACCTCTACTATCTCCCCAAAATATTTACAGTCTGGATGCTCAGAAATACTTTACTCCAGCTTCCAATGCTAAGCTGTTGACAACAGCTGCGGCTTTACAACAACTAGGTGCAAATTTTCGCTTTCGCACCTCTGTCTATCTTAGTGGTAACGATTTACATGTTGTCGGTAGGGGAGATCCTAGTTTAAGCGATCTTCAACTCATCGCTTTAGCAAAACAATTAAGTCAGAAGGGTATTCGGCAAATCAACCAATTGATTGTTGATGATAGTTATATTCGCGGTGAAATTGTCAATCCCTCTTGGCAGTGGGAAGATATTGAATCAGACTATGGCGCACCAATTAACAGCTTGATTCTCAATCAAAATGTTTTTAACTTAAAGCTTCAGCCGCAAACTATCGGTAAACCTCTGCAAGTTGTTTGGATTGATATTCATGAAGCGAAGCAGTGGCAAGTTATCAACGAGTCAGTGACAACAAGAGAAGATATCTCAAAATCAATCAATATTACCCGCGACTTATCTAAACCCATTTTGCGAATTCAAGGACAGTTGACAGAAAAATCCAATCCTGAAATAATAAGCCTACCTGTATCTGCACCTGCTGAATATTTCTTGCGACATTTTCGCAATGCTTTAGCAGCAGAGAAAATTACAGTTGCACAGGCATTTGTATCAGTTTATCGGGGGAAGAATGAACAGGAAATCGCTGCTGTGGAATCTCCTCCTTTATCGCAATTGTTAGCAGAGACAAATATCAACAGTAATAATCTCTTTGCGGAAGTATGGCTGAGATCTCTTGCTGTGAAAAAATTACCAACAGATCCAAACCAATCCTCTGCTGATGCTGGGTTAGAAGTGATGAAGGCAACATTAACTCAGTTAGGAGTTGATCCTAAAACTTATGTTTTGGTAGATGGTTCTGGTTTATCTCGTAAAGATTTAGTCACTCCAGAAGCTTTCGTACAAATTTTACGGGCAATGCGGCGATCGCCACAAGCAGAAGTTTACCTCGCTTCTCTACCTGTTGCGGGTATAAGCGGTACCTTAAAAAATCGCTTTCTTCATACACCGGCTGAAGGCATCGTACATGCAAAAACTGGCACAATGGATGGAGTTGTTTCCCTCTCTGGATACGTAAATGCACCTCAGTACGGTCCAATCGTTTTCAGTATCATAGTCAATCAAACCGAACAGCCGATCGCAGTTGTACGGCAGGCGGTTGATAAGATCGTCGTCCTATTAGCTCAATTGCAACGTTGTTAGCTCGTGAACTATTGACAAAATAGAGAAAATATGCCAGAAGAAGATAACTGAATGAAGTGCGATCGCCCATGTACGCAGCAATTGGCAAACCACTAACTTTTGCAGAGTTTCTTGCCTGGGATGACGGATCGGGCAGGAACTTTGAATTAATAGATGGAGTTCCCGTGCCATTATCTGAACCAAACGCAAATCATGAGGATTTGATACAACGGCTCTGTAGCTATCTTGAAGCTCACTCCCTGGAGTTTAATTTACCATTAGTTTCCCGACAGTCCAAGCAAATTCGTTTGCTGACCGAACCAGGAGAAAAGGAAAAAAGCCGCAAAGCTGACATTGTAATTTTTGCTCAAGAAGAATGGCAACGCATGAAAGGTAGTTCTAGTTCTGCTGCTGCCTATATTCCACCACTAGGAATCATCGAAGTTGTGAGTACGAATTGGAAAGATGACTATCTAATCAAACTTGCTGAATACGAGGAGTTGGGCGTTTCCGAGTATTGGATTGTTGACTATGGCGCATACGGAGGCGTTCGCTACATTGGCTCTCCCAAGCAACCAACAATTACAGTTTACCAGCTAGAAAACAGTGAGTATTTGCCAAGTAAGGTATTTAGAGGGCAGGATCGGATTGAATCCAAACTTTTTCCCCATCTTTCTCTTACGGCTATACAAATTTTTGAAATGAGTTTATGAGTAAAAGCATTTCATGCGTAGAGTTAAAACTAGCGACTTCCACAGGTACCGAGTTTTTAGCTTCAAACCTATTAGCGTTTAATTTCTTGTAGCAACCTGAGTTCGACGTAAGTTGATTAGACAAGAAATAGTCCAAAAGTTTCATTAGGCACGAGATTTGTTTCTGATAACGCGGTTAAATCTTCTGTTGTTAAATTTAGTTTTGGTTTTTTGTCTTGATACGTATAAGCACAGGACTTACGCATTGACAAATTAGACAAAAAGTGCAGTAGTGAAAAGAAGAAA
>JAQYWP010000742.1 GCA_029379285.1 Rhizonema sp. PD38 | reverse complement strand
TTTTCTTCTTTTCACTACTGCACTTTTTGTCTAATTTGTCAATGCGTAAGTCCTGAAATGGATTAGTGTTCCCACTAACGTTCGTGCTGCGACTTCAGGATCAGCAAGCTGAAGTTTAGGATGAGTCGCAAAGTATTGCATGAGAAAGTCAATATTTGGCTTTTCAATATTCCGAACAAATTCCTGTCCCAGTTCTGGGAAGCGTCCTGACTCCCCAATGATCATCCTGAAAAGCATTAGCTCTTGCGAGTTGTGAGTAATATGGTCAAGTACTTGAGTAGCATAACGTTTCAAAAATACAACCGGCTCCTCTCCCAATGGTGGAAGCTCTTGTTGGTGAAAAAAGTGTATCTTCACAGCCATTCGTTGGATGAGGGCGGTAAATAATGCTGCTTTATCGGCAAAGCGTCGGTAAACTGTGGCTTTAGAGACTCCTGCGGCTGCTACAATTTTATCGATCCTGGCACCTGCATAGCCATGCTCCAGAAACTCCTGCATCGCTCCACGCAGGATAACTTCGGTTTTTTCAGGGGACAACTCCCGCTCAGCACTCTTAACGTTACTCATTACTCAATTTCCCCGTTTTGCTAGGAATCCACTAAAGACATTGACTAATTTCTAGCATACCTCTTGACAGAACGAAACAGTTTTGTTTAAATAAGAATAAATAAACAAAACTGTTTCGTTCTTTTTCAGATAAGGATCTTCCCGTAAAAGTTAGGACTGACGCACTTTACAAATAAACTATTGTGTGGATAACGCAAAGAGTGCCAAATTCCGTGCGGTTCTGCAATAGTCAGATTTTGCAAGAATTTCCCATTTTTATCTCACTGATGCATAAGTTAATTTTGCTTACACCTAATTAAAGAAGGAATGGCAGCAAATAAGTCTGATGCACAAAATCGATTTTTGTCAATGTGTAAGTCCTAGTTTGTTTAAACTGGCATTTTCATTTTACATACCTATGAGCAATCAACATCAGCAACATTATCTGCAATTTTTGATACAGGTATTACAAGCAACGGATGAAAGCGAGGGTAACCCGCAAGAAATTTACCCATTATTGGCAGCGAACATAAAAAAACTCAATACTATTTTTGTAGAAGTCTTACGGCGTTGGGCAACAGACGAACTCACTAGAGTCAAGCCAGATGAGGCACAAGACATTGCCAGAAATCTTCTAAAGTTCAGCTCTTTCATTCAGCAATTCCCCTTGAATGACAGAACCAGCAACATAGAAATTGCTATTGCTGGCTATCAAATGGCACTTATTGTTTTCACCCGCGATGAGTTCCCGCAATATTGGGGAACGGCGCAAAGTAATATGGGCATTGCTTACCGTAACAGAATACTTGGTAATAGGGTAGACAATATTGAAAGAGCGATTGCCATTCACACCGCCGTCTTGGAAGTCAGAACCCGTGGATCCGAAGAATGGGCAAGAACCCAAATGAATCTGGGTGCTGCCTATCTTGACAGAATAGTTGGTGACACGGCAGACAATCTTAAAAAAGCGATCGCTGCTTTCACAGCTGCGTTGGAAGTTTTTACTCCCGACGAATTTCCTTAGCAATAGGTGATGATACAAAATCATTTGGGTGTTATCTACCGTAACAGATTAAACGTAAAATGTTATTGCGAGTGGAACGAAGTGAAACGTAAGCGCAAAGCGCACGCCAAGGGCTAACGCGCAGCGTGTCCCTTTGAGAGTAAGCAATCGCCAAAATTTTATCTGATTTTTTTCAATGTTGACCTACTTATTTCCTGAGAAACTACAAACAAAAAAGAAGGCAACAAAAATATCACCTTCTTCCTTTTCTTCATTTCATCACTGACAAAAAATCCTTTAGCCAACGACAAAATTTACTAACTTTGCTGGGGTTTCCTCGACATGATTCGGCTTTGGTAAAGTAGATAGCCCCATTTGTTTGAGCAGTCGCTTGAGGTGGAGGTGGCGATCGCTCACTTCAATCCCCAATTCTTTCGCCAAAGAAGTTAAACACTTACCACCAACCATGTCTGCGTTATTAATGTCTGATTTTTCTTGAGAGTGCGACATCTTAAGATTCCGATAAGCCAAGAAGCGAGAATTTAACATAGGTGCGCCGACTTTACCTGCAAGTTGCTGTAAATTGGCAATCTAGTACACCAATTTCTTTTCTAAGAAGCGTTAGAGACCATTGCTGCCAAGTTCCTGACATTAAGGGATGTGGGAGAAGCCAAGGCGATCGCCAATAAAACAAGATGGCAGATTACCACGCGGCATCGGTTCGCTGGTCAGAAGCTACTTCAATTTCCAGGTGCGATACACGGAGTGTCAAGCCTCCGGCTTATCGCGCTCCGTACCGCAAGTGCTCGTCCTTACTGCATATCGCACACACTTGCCAAAATATCTCTACCTTACGAGGCAGGCTTTTGAACCAAGAATTTACTAATAATTTTCCCCAACCACAACACCATCCCTCATAAAACGCCTCAAGCAATACCAATAAGTAAGAAGCAAATTTTATAAAGCCGCCATCTGCACCACTATGCCCAACAAGTTACATTACCACCTATGCTGGAACAACAGTTTAACGTACATCTTATTTTTACACAGCAATACTCAATCTGCAAGTGCCGCATATCTCCCTAAACTGACTTCACCAAAGTAGTCAAGGTTACATATTCGTGAAGATTTCTTTCTCTCTTAAGAGTATTTTGAACGCTACTATAAGGGAAACAGTCCGAGGGAAATAGAGCGTGGAGTCAATTTCAGGGTAGTTTACCTGCTGCTCCAAATATTACCAACCTCTACCGCCGTTGGCAATTGCTTTATGATTTAATCTATGAAGCTCGCTCTATAAATATAGGTTTGCGTCACTCGAAGCTAATTGATGAAGACATCAAAATTGATGAAGCTGACGTGACTCATGTTTCCGATGCTGAGTTTTATGACGTATGTCAGGAGTTACAAAACCAAATTGATACTTGGTTAGACGCTGATGAATTTCGCCACATCGACCGCCAACTGCGGATGCAATTAGCGCCTGATGATGAAATTCGAGTCATTATTCAAACTGAAGATAACCAAATAAGAAAACTTCCTTGGCATATTTGGCGTTTTTTTCGGGATTACCCCCAAGCAGAAGTTAGTTTAAGTCCCATCGAATTTGAACCTGGAATTAAAGCCAAGAAATCGGCAACCTCCGTTAGAATATTGGCTATTTTGGGTGACAGAACGGGAATTGACGTTGATGCTGACAGAAATTTATTGTTGAATTTACCAGACAATGCAGAAACGGTATTTTTGGTAGAACCAAAACGCTCAGAATTAGATGAGCAGCTTTGGGATAAACAGGGATGGGATATTCTATTTTTTGCCGGACATAGTTATAGCACTGATGGTGAAATTGGTCATATACATATAAATTCTACCGATAGTTTAACGATTTCCCAGTTAAGAAATGCCCTTAATAAAGCGATAGAACGCGGGTTACAGTTAGCAATTTTCAACTCTTGTGATGGGTTGGGATTAGCACAGCAATTGGATGATTTGCACATTCCCCAAATAATTGTCATGCGGCTGCCAGTGCCAGATCGGGTGGCACAAGAGTTTTTGAAGCACTTTATAAAGGAGTTTGCCGATGGGCAGTCGTTTTATTTAGCAGTGCGGTATGCGCGGGAAAAGTTGCAGGGTTTAGAAAGTAATTTCCCCTGTGCTAGCTGGTTGCCTGTTATTTGCCAGAACCCTGCTGAGGTATCGCCAACTTGGAAAGAGTTGCGAGGTGAAACGTCATGTGATAGTGCAGTAGTGACGAATCTAAGCGATCGCCCTTTAAGCGGATTCCAGAAAGAGCATCGTCAACTTCTTCCTTCACCTCCGTCCCAACCCAAACTCAATTTCAAAACAGTTTTGATGATTAGTTTTATCGTCACAAGCTTGCTGATGGGGGTGCGCTGGCTGGGGTTGTTACAAACATTGGAGTTGCAGGCTTTCGACCATTTAATGCGGCTACGACCTCCTGAAAAACAAGATAAGCGAATTTTGGTTGTCGGCATCACCGAAGAAGATTTTCAACTGCCAGAACAACAGCAGAGAAAAGGTTCGCTATCAGATCTGGCATTGGCACGACTTTTGGAGAAACTTGAGTCTTATGAACCGCGAGCCATTGGCTTAGATATTTACCGCGATTTTCCTGTAGATGCCAAATATACAGATTTAGCAACTCGTTTGCAGCACGATCGCTTGTTTGCCATTTGCGAAGTTAGTGAAGCTCTTCAAAAACCCGGCATTGCACCCCCTCTAGAAATTCCAAGAGAACGCCAGGGGTTTAGTGATTTTGCCGTTGATCCAGGTCGGATTCTGCGTCGCCATTTAATTGCGATAGAACCAAGTTCCACATCCCCTTGTACCACGCCCTATGCCCTTAACGCTCAATTAGCATTTCATTATTTGCAGTCCGAAGGTATTTCTGTTAGTTATACCCGACTTGGAGAGTTGCAGCTGGGTAAAGTTGTCTTTGGGCAGTTGCAATCGCACATGGGCGGATATCAACAAATTGATGATGCTGGGTACCAAATATTACTTAATTACCGTTCTTCTCCTTCTCCAAAAGAAGTTGTCGAGCAAGTGAGTTTAAAAGACGTGCTAACGGGTAAAGTCAATCCTGATGCAGTCAAGAATCGGATTATTCTGATTGGCGTTACTGCTGACAGTGCGGGTGATAATTCTTTTACCCCCTACGGTAACGAGATGCCAGGGGTGATTATTCATGCCCAGATGGTGAGTCAAATCCTCAGTGCAGTTTTGGATGGGCGACCTTTGTTGTGGGGTTTGCCTTTTTGGGGCGAAGTTCTTTGGGTTTGGAGTTGGTC
>JAQYWP010000741.1 GCA_029379285.1 Rhizonema sp. PD38 | reverse complement strand
TTCCTAAAGTTTCTACTACATCACGAAATCTCTCTTTTGGCTTAAGAGACTTCTTGATCTCCTCAAATTGTCTTCCCAAATCTAACCAAAACGCTGTCGCGACGCCCGCTCTCACATTTGAAGCGATATGCGCTGACAAACCCGCTTCCGCTATATGCTCGTTTGTGAAGCTGGTTGTTAAATCGGCGATCGCTACCACGATGGACTGCGCGTTGCCATCATCTTCAAAATTTCCTTCAAATGCAGTAATTGTCGTAACGACCATGATAGAATATCCCCTAGTTTAATTGAATAAAGCAAATTACGTTCTCGCACTGCTAAGTAATGGGAACGTTTTTTGCATTTACTACTAAATGATGTATTTTCAGCAGAATCTTTCAATCTGCTAGTGATTACTTAGACATTAGGCGTATAAAAAAAGCTGTTACTATAGTACACGGCTTGGCAGAGGTGTACGTTTTCACTCTTATTAAATACTAGGTGTCAGAAAAGGTGGGGGCTGAATCCTTCCGACACTTTGCCAGTAGAAGTCCAGAAGCTGGCAAAGAAGAAATATTGCTGGGCGAGGATCTTCGTTTGCGTGAGAACAATATCGCTCTACTGTCCGGCGATCGCATGTCAGGTAAAATGCCAGACTAGATAACGACAAATTGTACTTTTCGCGCAGAACTCTTGGGTGCATAATTGAATTGCTCCTTTTGCAGTTGTTGGCTGTGGATGGGGAAGTCCTCCGGTGGTGGCACACCGGGGGGCGCTCTTAAATGTGTGCACTTAAATAATCTTATAACCAAAACTGATAAAATAGATGATAAGTTTGATAAAAGTAGAACTGGAGGTACTCGACCTAAATGCCCCACAGATATCAACTTGCTTATTACTACACGACACCACTTGACTCCAAGCGCATTGATGACTTTAAGCTTGCATCAGGTGACTCAGACAAAATCTTAGCGACTCAGTTTGTTAGGGGCTGGTTAGGCAGAAACCGAGAGTATTATCTTGATTTAGCTGAGTTTGATGCGCTCAGTCGAGGAATAACAGATTTTTCGGAATGGGCAAAAATAATTGTCGAGCAGGGAACTGAAAGCTTACCGCCCTATATAAGAGAAATTCAAGATAACCCCCTGATATCTAAGAATCCTTTACGGGATATTGCTTTACCTCCAGATGTTGAAAAGCGGAATATCAATTATATAGAGCTTGGTACTCAAAATCTTGCTTTACTGAGAGTTGCCATTCATTATGATCGCGATTCTGCTGTTAGCTTTGTTTCTCGGATAATTCGCGAGCATTTTCAACGTAATTGGGAAAAACTTTACATGTCTCAAGTAGAAGCAGAAGATTACAAAAATTGGAAATTTAGGAGTAAATAATGATGACAGTTAATACCGAGCTAAATTTGTCGCGCGTTAATGAGGCTGTTAACGCAATCATTCAGACACTAGGAGAACCTGACAACGAATTGCATGAACTTGCTCTCTCTGCTTTTCAAAACGGCGACTACCAAACTGTAAAGCGATTAGCTGCTACCAATCTCTCTGATTATTACTGTAAATCACTTGGGTATTTAGGCGGAGCATTAAAGCTGACTCCTAATACTGATACAATTCTTGCTGAGTCTGCTCGTGCAGCTGCTGACTTTACAAGAGAGAGAGCATTAAGACAGCTTGGAATGGCGATCGCCGTTGCTCTTAACTAGAAAGTTTTTGTACAATGGCAAACGCTTTTAAGTTCAGGGTAAGCGCATCTCAAACCCTATTGACACACCAATACGGTTCAGTTAAGCTTTTCGTCTGTATCAAAAGACACAAAACTACATGTGCTTACCCTGCTTTTAAGTTGCGGTTGCCGTTGTACAAAACAAACAAGGATGATTACCAATTTGGCATCTGTGATCTCAAACCGCACAGCCATGATCTTAGGGTACGAGTTTAACGAAAAAATGAGCTTTGGTAAGTTTAGGTAAGCCATCCAAATATGGGCGATGCCTACTTACTCTTGGGTGTGTAACCAATATCCAATTTTTCCATTGCTTTACGCTTAGTTTCGTCCCCGCGTCGGTCATACTTTGCCGTCGTTGTGGGGCTATTGTGTCCGGCAAGTTGCTGTACCGTTACAATATCTGCCCCGCTATCAAGTAAGTCAGAACAAAACGTCCTTCTAAAATCATGGGGAGAAAACCGCTCAACAAGGGCGAGACTTGCCCGTTTTCGCACAATCATCAACACCGCTTGGGGAGTCATGTGTTTGAAATCGACTATAAATCCCCCCTTGCGAATCGGATGCAACAAAGGTCCCGGTCTGCTACCGCGTACCATAAGCCAATCAGAAACCGCTGCAATTGCAGTCAGAGGCAGATACATCGTGCGGTCCTTCTCGCCTTTACCGCTCAGAATTTCTAACGTCCCAGTTGTCGCATCGAAATCTTTTAAATGCAGCGCCACCACTTCCGCCCTTCTTAACCCACACCGCAGTATCGCAATTAACGCAGTATCTCGTACACCCAGCGGTGAGGAATCGGCTTGACAAACCCTAATGAGCGCCTGAATTTCCTCTGGTTTAAGTCGCCTGCCCCGTTGCTTTTTACTCGCCTTAATACTACGTAAATCTACAGCTTTTTGATAGTCAGTGGCACTCATAAGGTCAAGTTTAAAAGCTTCAAGTAACACCCGGCGCAGCGCACACAACATCTTATTAGCTGTTGCCGGAGCATATTTTTTCATCAGAATTGAACGAATAGCAGCAGTATGTTGATACCGCAACGCTGCCCAATTTAGGGTCATCGCATCGCATGAGTTATTGGTCAAGCAGGCAGCAATGCTGTTCAAGGCTTGTTCCATAGTAGAGCGTGACCCAGATGCAAGGCTATCCAGATACACTGCCGCCGGGTGTAACGTCAGTGACAATGGCTCGCTTAAAACGATTGCCTGGACTGGGGTTGCGCGCATTTATTTATCAGAAGTATTCTTCTAGAAACTAATTTTAACACCAGAGGGGTTGCAAATCGAAACTAAAAATCAGACGTTAAATCCCTATGCAGTCAGGGTTTGGGGAATTAAAGGAGAAAAGGCGAATGCACGGAAACACACCCGAATCATCTTCAATGCAAGAAATATATTGTTTTTCTTGCACTCGTTGAAAAAGCTGACGAGTCACCGGATGTGGAAAAGAAAAAGAGGTTCGCGAGTTTAAAGACTCTGTTGGCGAATTACGATCGCTATCCTAAAATCCTTGAAGGGTTTATCAGGACAGGTGCAAGATCTGAGATAAGTAGATTTAATGATTTCCTTCAGATCAACGTAATTATGCGGGTTTCGACTCGATTTACATATAAGTTTTAATTAATCGCTGTCCAACCCATTTTCAAAGCAAACGGAATTTCAATGCTTTGAGTCTCATAATCCACCTCACTTCAAGAACGTGTAGGATACCAATTGTGGACACAATGACTTGGGGACATTGCAGCGGGAGAGCGGAGGTTACGCCAGAACAAAGAAAGAAGGCTGTTTCAGTAATTGGATTTTGAGGAGCAACGGACTAACGAGCGTTGCAAAAACTGAAACATAAGATGTATATTGACTGTGTGATTGACATGAACAATGAGATCCCAGATCACACTGCCATTAAGTTCCTTTTTTTGAATCTTAGATGTGAACTTTCCTTTACATAAAAAAATTAACTAAGATTAAACCATGACAAATAATCAGGAGCCAGAGCATCGCCAGATTGATAACGAAGGCAATTATAACGAGCGCATTGAAGGAGATTATGTCCAAGGGAGGAATAATTTTTTCAACAATAACTTTGTACTTTTTGGACGTCCTGATAGTCCAGAACCATTATCATCAGCAAAGCGTGACCAAATTCGACAAATTCTGTTAAAACAGGTAGATTCAGAAATTGAAAGCCGACTTAATAGTTCTCTTCATAACCGAGTTTATATTATTTTAAATGTTGAGCAAAACCCTGAACATATTGAATTACCTTGGGCAAGTGAAATTGAAGTTGGGAACGAATCAAAAATTAAATTAGATCATACAGAAATTATTAATGTTTTTGACAAAATCGAAGTGGCTGGCAGATTATTAATTTTAGGACAGCCAGGGGCCGGAAAAACTACCATGCTCCTTAATCTAGCTGATGAGTTACTAAAACGTGTTCAGAATAATGAATCATATCCTGTACCCGTGTTATTTTCTTTATCAGGTTGGAAAAAGGATAACCAAAATATTAAAGATTGGTTAGTTGATCAACTAAAATCCAAATATGGAGTCCGAAAAGATATTGGTAAACAGTGGGTTGGCAACCAAGAAATAATACCTCTTCTAGATGGTTTGGATGAACTGGCAGCAGAACGTCAAGAAAAGTGTGTCATCAAAATTAATGAGTTTTTAAATCTCAAAAATTGGAATAATCCTGTAGTCATTTGTAGCCGCATTGAAGAATATCAGCGATCTACAACTTTATTACAACTAAATAATTCCTTAGAATTATATCCTTTTTCTCCTCAACAAGTTCGTCAATATTTAGAAAATACAGGTCACTCAGAACTATGCAATAGTATTATTTCTGATGCTGATTTAAGCGAATTAGCTAAAACACCACTTCTGTTAAATATTATTGTACTCTCTGCTGAAGAAATATCAATCCAAACATGGCAGCAACTTAAGTCATCTGAGTCGCGTTTAAATTATCTATTTGATGCTTATATCCGTAGGATGTTCAAACGTCCTTACAAGGATAAGGATAAACAACTCAATCAGGAAAATACTCAACGTTGGTTAAGTTGGTTGGCACAGCGATTAATTGAGGAGAGTTCTACTGAATTTTATCTCGAAAAAATTCAGCCCTATTGGTTAA
>JAQYWP010000740.1 GCA_029379285.1 Rhizonema sp. PD38 | reverse complement strand
CGTTATTACAACTATAATTTATCAGGTCTTGATTTATCACACTTAACTGTATGGCAAGCATACCTACGAGGTGCAGATTTAAGAAATGTGAAATTGAGCGGTGCAGATTTAAACAAATCTCGATTTACAGAAGCTTTTGGTATTGTTCTGTCGGTAGCATATAATCCCGAAAATTCGATAATTGCCTTGGGTGATACGAAAAGTAAAGTTCGTCTTAGAGATGCAAATGGTCACCAACTTCTAACTTTGGAGGGTCATACAAATTGGATTAGATCAGTGGCTTTTAGTCCTGATGGAAAAACTTTAGTTAGTGGTAGTGATGACAAAACCCTCAGATTATGGAACACCAAAACAGGTCAATGTATAAAAACTTTAGAGGGACATACACAAAGAGTCTGGTCAGTAGCATTTGCCCCCGATGGCAATACTGTCGCTAGTGGCAGTGAAGATAAAATTGTCAGACTGTGGGAAATCCAGACTGGTGAGTGTAAGGTTTTACAAAGACATACTCATTGGGTACGTGGAGTTGCTTTCAGTCCTGATGGCTTGATTTTGGCCAGTGGTAGTAGTGACACGACAGTGATTTTGTGGGATGTTCACACTAGTAAGTATCTGAGAACCTTATCTGGGCAACATACAGAACGGGTACGTACAGTTGCGTTTAGTTCTGACGGGAAAATTTTAGCCAGTGGCAGTGATGACTGTACAATCAGACTCTGGGATGTCCACAGTGGGAAATATCTCAACACTTTGCAAGGACATACAGAAAGAGTGCGATCGCTAATGTTTAGTCCAGAACCCACTTCCCGGATATTAGCTAGTGCCAGTGAAGACTGTAAGGTTATTTTGTGGGATACTGATGGCGGTAGACGCCACAAAACTTTATCAGAACATAAAGAAAAAGTTTGGTCAGTGACCTTTACCGATACAAAAGGTAAAACTTTAATCAGTAGCAGCGATGACAAAACTGTTAAACTCTGGGATGCTTATACAGGTGAATGCCTCAAAACTTTTCAAGGTTACACAGACTGGGCTTGGTCTATAGTTTTTAATCCAATTACTAACATTTTAGTTAGTGGTAATGACGATAAAACAGTTAAACTTTGGAATTTAGACACTGGTGAAGCGAAATCATTGAAAAAGCATACTAATAGGATACGTGCAGTTGCCCTGAGTCATGATAGTAAAATAATTGCCAGTGGCAGTGATGACCAAACCATTAAACTGTGGGATGCCCAAACTGGTCAATACTGGAAAACCTTAGTAGACCACTGTGATCGCATTCTGACTGTGGCTTTTAGTCCAGATAATCGTTATTTAGCAAGTGGTGGTGATGACAAAATATTAAGAATATGGAATATTCATACAGGCGAATACCGCCAAACTCAAGAAAATCACAAAAACTGGGTTTGGTCAGTAACTTTTAGTCCAGATGGTCGTCATCTAGCTAGTGGTAGTGAAGACTGTACAATCAAATTGTGGAATGTAGATACAGGTAAATGCCTTAACACTCTCCATGGTCATAATGGCTGGGTGCGGTGTGTAGTTTTTAGTCCCGATGAGAATACCCTTGTTAGTGGTAGCGAAGACCACACAGTAAAGTTTTGGGATGTGACTACAGGTAAGTGTATACAAACCTTGACTGGAGAAACTGGTTGGGTGCGCTCTGTAGCTTTCAGCCCTGACGGTCGTTTTGTCGCGAGTGCGGGAGGAAACACAATTATTGAAATTTGGAATGTCAAGACTGGCAAACTTTACCAAACCTTGACTGGACATATAGAAAGAATCTGGTCTGTTGCTTTTAGTGCTGATGGTCAAACTCTTGCTAGTAGTAGTGAAGATGGCACGATTATGCTTTGGGACACAGAAACAGGAAAGTTTAAAAAACTACTTAGATCTCCTAGACTCTGTGAAGGCATGGATATCACAGGTGTGATTAATCTCACAGAAGCCCAAATAAAAACTCTAAAAACCTTAGGAGCAAAGAAAAACGATGAGTAGAAAATCTCGAAAAGCGTTGATTGGCATCACAACCTACGGTCGGCTTGAAGCATTACCATTTTCTTTACCAAGTGTTTACATAGATGCAGTCCGCGACGCAGGTGGCACTCCTGTATTATTACCACCCGGAGAAACTGATCCCTCTGTACTATTAGAACCTTTAGATGGTTTGATACTCACAGGTGGTGGAGATATTAGTCCTATTTGGTACAAAGGTTCAAATCACCCCAGTATTTATTCTGTAGATCGCGATCGCGATGCTTTTGAACTGCAACTAGCCAACTTTGCCCTTGAGCATCATCAACCGGTGTTGGGAATCTGCCGGGGTTTACAAATTCTCATCGTTGCCTCTGGCGGTACTCTTATTCCCCATGTGCCAGAGGTATACGGTACGTCAGTATTGCATCGTATAGATCCTGAACCCGGACGGCGTTTGGCAACAGAACATATGGTTAAGATAAATGAAGAAAGCCTTTTAGCTGACTGTGTACAGAATACTCACATATCTGTAGTTTCTTGGCATCACCAAGCAGTGGACAAAGTACCATCTGGTTGGCGCGTTGTTGCCCATGCTTTAGAAGATGGGGTGATTGAAGCAGTTGAACATGAACATCATCCTTGGGCGATCGGTGTACAATGGCATCCAGAGCTTTCAGCCAATGATCCAAATCATCAAAGAATTTTTCAAGCTTTCGTTCAGGCAACATATACTAAACAAAGTTTACTAACAGTATAAATTCACAATGTTGAAGGTAGTGCCAATGAAAACAATTTCACTCCTCTCTACCTTCGACTCTCTACTATAGAAAAAACACATTTTATAACCCTGACACAGCAAGGGTTTTATAATTGTATAAGAGGTTTAACCGTTTATTTATTATCTTGTAATAAATTTTCTAAGCCCGACCAAAATCTATCTAATTCAGTGGCCATAATTCTTGCGCCTTCGATTGTAGGGAGTAATAATTTTGGCGAATTATCTATAATCATACTTGTCAATTCTTTCGCTTCCTGGGCATGTCTTTCTTCAACTTTTTGTTCAAAACATTCAGCAAAATATTCCTCTTGTTTAATGAGTGGGAAAGAATGGGCAAGAGCATTCATTAATGCTTGCATCCAATCATGAGCAAACATTTCCACCACGCACCAAGGTCCTAGAGACTGCGGGTAAATATTCTTTACCAAAGATACAAAATTAGCCGTAATAGGGTCCAGTACTTTTTGTAATTCATCTAAACTACCAAATTCTTCGTCTGGGATCAGCAATTTTGCTCCCATATTGGCAAAAGCTCGACTTAATTGATAATGATGAGTATTCCCATCCGACAAGCTATCATCATCACTAATAATTCTCAGCTTTCGCACTCTTAGTGCAGGTCTATCTAAATATGGTATAAAATATACCATTACACGAGTTGCATGGCAGGCTGCTTGATATCTAAGGTAGATTTCCCCTAATAAATCTGGAGAACGAAGTTTTTCTGGTGGAGATAGAGCTAGGCGGGAGAAAAAAGGATGTTTAGATGGAAGATGTTTTTGGTAAAGCTCATCTAAAACATCTTGAAATATATGTGTAACATTTTGAGTTTGCATAATGGTAAAAATACTACTATAGACTATCCAAGGGTTTGGAACGAAAATTTTCTCAATATTTGTCTCAAGCTGAATTTCACGAGCCAATTTTTATCTTTTCGTAGCAAAATCATGCTCTTTATCCATCACCGATTGCAAGTGTTCAGCAACTTTATCTAAATCTGACTGGAAACGACTGTCTGCGTTTTCAAGGTACGCATCTTGTGCCAAATCTTTTTCCGTTGAATAAGCTCACAATGGGAGCATCGAACGCCACAACTCGCTACGCCGTTTATGCTGAAACTGTATAACTAATGGCATAAATTTAGATAAAATGTGATAGTGATCGCGTTTGAACCAAGAATAATGACTAAGGATTAGAAATAATGGAAGTTTTAAAAAGAGCGATCAAACCGGAAAATTATATATCGTTTCTCCATATCTACCCAACTACTTGGGGAATTGCTGGTGATATCTGTTTGATCCGTGAATCTGTAGCTAATTCAAGTGCATCGACGTTTGTAGGTCATAAACTCAAACTAGTTGTACCATCCGGGATGGAGCGCCATCGCATAGCGGGTTGTGCAGTCATAAAAGTTGCAGGTAATGTAGGCGATGGACATCCTAAAGATCACCCGTCTGAATGGGAGGCATATATTGATGTAGATAGAGAAATAGCTTTAGCAGCTCTCAAACCATGGGGCTTCAACTTAATTGAATTTACAAATTAATCTCAATCATTTCAAACAACAGGTGTGCGATATCAAACATGGACGAACACTCGCTTCTGATACCCAAAATGGGCAAATTAGACGCAAGAAAATAACATAACCTGAGTTCGACGAAAAAAAAAGACTAAAAACTAGACAGAGTAAACCTTCTGGCAAGACTTGGGTTGGAAAATTAATACAAAGAACTTTCAATAAAGGTTCTGTGGTCATGAATACTGCTAACAAAAAGTATAATGAATTTGTGACGGATTCATTATTGGAGATATATAGTCACAATTTGTTTGCGAGCGAGCAATGCAGGAGAGGGACTTTGCGCTCTGGCGATCGCTACCCATAAAATCGATTGTGAAGATATTGAATTAGACACAAAATCAAAAAATCGAGGGAAATGATTTTGTACTTAAATCAAAAGTTAGGAAATAATTAGATAATTAAAGCTATGGGGGTAGGACTTACGCATTGACAGGAATCTGACTATGTGCCTTCAAACCCACTTTTTGTTCAAGATTGCGATAATTTACAGGTACAGATTTACCTGACCAATCCGTGTAATACAAGGTGAT